>JAGRFO010000170.1 GCA_020446005.1 Rhodocyclaceae bacterium
CGGCGAATTATAGACAACAAAAATATACTGTCAATGGGGTGAGAGCCGTCTTTGAGGATCAGTACTCCGCACCGCCAGCAAAATTTTCAAACCGCGTGTACTCACCCAGGAACGTCATCCTGACCGTTCCCGTCGGCCCGTTCCGATGCTTGCCGATGATCAGTTCTGCCGAACCTTTGTCTGCAGAATCAGGGTTGTAGATCTCGTCACGGTAGATAAACATGATGATGTCAGCGTCCTGCTCGAGGGCGCCGGACTCTCTCAAGTCGGACATTACCGGGCGCTTGTTCGGGCGTTGCTCAAGACTTCGATTAAGCTGGGAGAGCGCCACGATCGGGACATGCAGCTCCTTGGCGAGGGACTTGATCGAGCGGGAGATTTCCGACAATTCCGCAGCACGGTTGTCGCTGCTCTTCTGTGACGACATCAGCTGAAGATAGTCCACCACGATCAAGCCGAGCTTGCCGCACTGGCGGTAGAGCCGACGCGCACGGGAACGCAGTTCGGTTGGAGTCAGCCCGGGCGTCTCGTCGATGTGAATCGACGTATCGTGCAACTTACCCAGCGCGAAGGTCAGACGCTGCCATTCATCGTCATTGAGCCTGCCGCTTTTGAGACGGTGCTGGTCGAGCTTGCCGACCGATGCCATGAAGCGCATCGCCAACTGCGTCCCGGGCATCTCCATCGAAAAGATCGCCACCGGCAGGTGGCTCTCGATCGCCACGTTTTCAGCAAGATTCAGCGCAAAACTGGTTTTACCCATCCCGGGCCGGCCGGCAACAATGATCATGTCAGTCGGCTGCAGCCCGGAGGTGATGCCATCCAGATCGACGAAGCCGGTTGGAATACCCGTCACTTCGGATGGATTACCACGGTCGTAGAGCTCCTGAATCCGGGCGACGACTTCCGCCAAAATCGGCCGGATGGGGACAAAGCCGGAATTTTGCCGCGCGCCGGCTTCGGCAATTTCGAAAACTTTCGACTCCGCCTCATCGAGCAACGTCTTGGCATCCTTGCCGGCAGGCGTCAGCGCGCTGGATGCAATCTCATCGCCGACCGAGACCAGCTTGCGCAATATCGCGCGCTCGCGAACGATCTCGCCGTAGCGAACAATGTTTGCGGCCGACGGCGTGTTGTTGGCGATCTCGCCTAGGTAGTGCAAACCGCCGGCCTGTTCAGCCTCGCCACTTTTTTCGAGCGACTCGAACACCGTCACCACATCCGCGGGTTTGCCCAGCTCGATCAACTTGGCGATATGGCGAAACACCCGACGATGATCGTCCCGATAGAAGTCGACCTCCGACACCAGATCGGCCACCTTGTCCCACGCCGTATTGTCGAGCAGCAAGCCGCCCAGCAAAGACTGTTCGGCTTCCAGCGAATGGGGCGGCAACTTGATGGCAGCCATCTGGGAATCGGGTTGCATGAGCATTCCTGGGACTTGGTGATGACGGACGAAGGGTACGATTTTCCGTCAAACAACTGGGCGGGAAAACAAAAAAGGCTGCGCACCGCAGCCCTTTTTGTATCAACGCATCACGACAATGCTTACTGGTGATCGCCCAGCACAGACACCGTGATGGAGGACACCACATCGGCGTGCAAACCGATTTCCAGTTGCACATCACCCACCTGCTTGAGCGGGCCGTCCGGCATGCGGATCGAGTTGCGCTCGATCTCGAAACCTTGCGCTTCGAGCGCTTCGGCCACATCGGCGTTGGTGACCGAGCCAAAAAGACGGCCGTCCATGCCGGCATTGCGGGTGACCTGAACCATCAAGCCTTCGAGCTTTTCGGCCAGCGCCTGGGCCGCCGCCAGCTTTTCCGCCTGAGCTTTTTCCAGCTCCGCCCGCAGGGCTTCAAATTCTGCCTTGTTGGCTTCCGTCGCGCGCTTGGCCTTACCCTGCGGGATCAGATAGTTGCGGGCGTAGCCGTCCTTGACCTTGACCACATCGCCCAGGTTGCCAAGGCTACCGACCTTGTCGAGAAGAATGATTTGCATGTCGACGCTCCTCGCTTACTGGTGCAGATCGGTGTAGGACAGCAGCGCCAGAAAGCGGGCGCGCTTGATCGCGGTGGACAGCTGGCGCTGATAACCGGCCTTGGTCCCCGTGATGCGGGCGGGCATGATCTTGCCAGTCTCGGTCACGAAGTCCTTGAGCAGATCGACGTCCTTGTAGTCGATCTCTTCGATTTTCTCGGCCGTGAAGCGGCAGAACTTGCGACGCTTGAACAGGCCACCACTGCGACCACCACGGTCATTCTTTTTCTTCGGTTTGAAAGCCATTGTCGATTCCTTTCAAAAATTTGATCTGTGTCACGTGCAACACCGGCTGCTTGCTGCGCTTGCTTCTGGCAGCCACAAAGCCGGTGGCTTCGATTTCCCATCCGGGCCCGGCAACACACATGCTTTGAGCCATTTCGCCGATCGCAGTGGCGTGAAACTCGCACGCCACGTCACGTTCGATACCGTTCTCAATCTGCCGCGAACGATGCTCCAGCACAAAGCTCACCACCGGCGCCCCCGAGGGGGTGTAGCGCATCGGCGCCAATTCCAGGAGCCGACCGGCAATGCACAGCGTATTGCTCACGCGGACGGGCGGTCAGTCCTGCGTTTCGGCCTCGTTTGCCGACTCATCCTCGCCGCGGGCGCTGGTCAGGGAACGGGATTTCTCGTCCTTCATCATCGGGGACGGCTCCGTCACCGCTTTCTTGGTGACCACGGTCAGATGACGCAGCACGGCATCGTTGAACTTGAAGGCATGTTCGAGTTCGGCCAGGGTTTCCTGATCGCTCTCGATGTTCATCAGCACGTAATGCGCTTTGTGGATTTTCTGGATCGGGTAGGCCAGCTGACGGCGACCCCAGTCTTCCAGACGGTGGATCGTGCCACCCTTGGTCTCCACCAGCGAGCGGTAACGCTCGATCATGGCGGGCACCTGCTCGGACTGATCCGGGTGAACGATAAAGACGACTTCGTAGTGACGCATGCACACTCCTCGTGGTTACTGAAAGTAGCCCCCCGGTCATGCGAGCCCGGTGGAGCGAAGGAAAGCGCGCGAGAATATCAAATTACGCAAAACCTTTCAAGGCGCCGCGCCAAGGCGGTCCCGCGCGCACGTTGGCATGAGCGACACGGTATCCTTGCAACTCCACGGGCAGACCCGAACACACGCGTGACGCATCCCACTCCCGACGCGTTCGATCAGCGCTGGATGGCGGAAGCCCTCCGGCTGCGCGAAACCAACGCCGGCGCACTCGACGACAGCGCCGCGCTGCGCTGCGCACGCGCGGTCGGCGGCGCGTTCGAAGATCGCCTGATCGCCCGCGCGATGGCGCTTGCCAAGGCCCCCGACGGCGTACTCGCCGCTTGGCAAGGCTGGACCTCGCAGGCCTCGCTGGCCTGGATCGTGATGGCGATCCTTGCCGCACTGGGCGGGATCGGCATCGCGGGCGGCGTCCTCGGCGACGGCACCCGCCCGGTCAATATCGTGTGGGCGCTCGGCGGCCTGCTCGGGCTGCATCTGCTGACCCTGCTCCTGTGGCTGCTCGCGGCCGCGACACCCCGCCGCCGGGGTAGCAGCCTTGCCGGTCAGCTATGGATCACCGTCACCGGCTGGTTGAGCCGCCGCCATGACGCCGCCTGGCTCCCCCAGGCGCTATTCGACATCCTGCAACAACGCCGTGCGGGGCTGGCGTGGGCCGGCCGCATCAGCCATGGCCTGTGGCTGATCACGCTCACCAGCGCACTGATCGCACTGCTCACGTTGCTCTCGACCCGGCGTTACGGCTTCGTCTGGGAAACCACCATCCTGCCGGCCAACGCCTTCGTCGGCCTCACTGAAGTGCTGGCATGGCTCCCGAGGCAAGCCGGGCTGGCGATGCCCGATGCCGACACCGTGCTGCGCGCCGCCGGCCCGCTCGCGGTCGAAGCCGATCGCCAGCACTGGTCGGCGTGGCTGGTCAGCGCATTGATCCTCTACGGCATACTGCCGCGCCTGCTGTTCTGGCTGGGCTGCCACGTGCGCTGGCGACGGCATCGGCGCGGCTTCCGGCTCGACCTCACCCAGCCCGGTTACGCCCGCCTCAAGCCGCGCCTGATGCCGGCATCGGAACCCACGGGGATCAGCGATGCGGCGCCCAACCATCTGCCCGCCTACCACACCGGCCACGCCACGATGGACGGCAACGGCGCGCGAATCGCCGTCGCGCTTGAACTTGGCGACGACATCGCTTGGCCGCCGCCCGCCCTGCCCCCCGCGTACGACGGCGGCCGGCTGGACGAACGCAACGCGCGCCGGCACACCCTAGACGCCCTCGCCGCCCAGCCGGTCGAACGCCTGCTGGTGGCCATCGACCCACGCCTGTCGCCCGATCGCGGCACGCTCGCGCTCATCGCCGAACTCAGCCGCTACGCCCACGCATGCGCGATCTGGCTGGCCGGCAACGCCACCGACAGCGCACGCCGCAGCCACTGGCACGAAGCGCTAACCCAGCTTGGCGTCGCGCCCTCACACCGCTTCGACACCGACACCGCGGCCTGCGACTGGCTGGAGCGCGGCGATGACTGAGGCGCTGCGCATCGCTGTGGTCGGCCACACCAACACCGGCAAGACCTCGCTGCTGCGCACCCTGCTGCGCGACGCCCGCTTCGGTGAAGTCTCCAGTCGCCCGAGCACCACCCGCCATGTCGAGGGCGCGCGCCTGCTGGCCGACGGACAGGTCGTCGCGCATCTGTTCGACACCCCCGGCATGGAAGACGCCATCGCGCTGCTCGACTATCTCGACACCCTCGCCCCGCCAGCCGAGCGGCTCGACGGCCCGGAGCGCATTGCGCGCTTTCTGGACAGCCCCGAAGCCCACCGCCGCTTCGAGCAGGAAGCCAAGGTGCTGCGCCAGCTCGGCCTCAGCGACGCCGGGTTCTACGTGATCGACGCGCGCGATCCAGTGCTGCCCAAGCACCGCGACGAGCTCGCCCTGCTGGCCGCCTGCGCGCGGCCGCTGCTGCCGGTGCTCAATTTCGTCCACGCCCCGCACACCCACGAAGCCGCGTGGCGCACCATGCTCGCGCGGGTCGGGCTGCACGCGCAGATCCGCTTTGACACCGTGGCGCCCGAGGACGGCGGCGAGCGGCAACTCTACGAAACCCTCGCCACCCTGCTGCCAGAGCGGCGAAGCGCCCTTGAACAGCTCATCGCCACGCGCGAGCGCGACGCCTGCGAACGCCGCCTCGCCGCCGCCCGGCTGATCGCCGAACTGCTCATCGACACCGCCGCCGCCCGCCGCCAGGTCGACGCCGACGAAGCGCAACTGCGCAGCGCGATCGACCGCCTGCACGGCGAAGTCCGCCAGCGTGAACAGCGCTGCATCGACGCCTTGCTCGACCTCTATGCTTTCGCCCGCGACGACGTCGCCAACAGCCAGCTGCCGCTGCTCGACGGGCGCTGGGAAGACGACCTGTTCAGCACCGAAGCGCTGCGCAGCATGGGGATCACCGTCGGCAAGGGCGCCGCGGCCGGCGCGGCGGCGGGCATGGGGATCGACCTCATCACCGGCGGACTCACGCTGGGTGCGGCGGCGGCGCTGGGGGCGCTCGTCGGCGGCGCCTGGCAGAGCGTCAGTCAATACGGCGACCGGCTTCTCGGCAAGCTCTCCGGCGTGCGCGAACTGAGCGTGGACGACGCCATCCTGCGGGTCCTTGCCGCGCGCCAGCACAGCCTGCTGCACGCGCTGGCCGGGCGCGGTCACGCCGCCATCGACCCGATCCCGCTGACCGACGCTGGTCTCCGCCGCTGGCGCGAAGGCGCACTGCCGACCGAACTGGAAGATGCCCGCGCCCATCCCGAATGGAGCGGGCTCACGGCCCGTCCGGCTGACATGTCGGGGGCACGACAGTCCGCCATTCTCGCGGTGGCGAAGACGTTCGATTGAATCGCCCGAACGCCCTGAATGGCCGCTCAACTGGCAATGAACATGAGCTTCGTGACGGCCGGAACACCACAAAGCAAGACAGGCACTTACTTACGTAAGCGCCTGTCTTTTCATGATGTTTTTTGGGGCGACATGCCGGTCTCGAACCGGCGACCCTTGGAATCACAATTTTTTATGGTTTGTTTTCAGACGCTTACTAGAGTTTTCCCGCGCTTACCAACCCCTTGTCATAGCTAAATTTTCTACTTAGAGTCAGTCCAAGACTCATTCGCGGATTTACCGGGTTTTACCCTAAGTCTGCTTACTATGTGATTACTACAGCGACTCTTGGACCATGCCGACGCTCACCAAAACCTATGTTGATCGCATCACGCCAGACGGGCGCGAATCATTCCACTGGGATGAAGCCGTCAAGGGCTTCGGGGTCAAGGTGTTCGCCAGTGGCGTAAAGTCGTTCGTCTTCCAATACCGATCCGCTGAAGGTCGCACCCGCCGATTCACCATCGGCCGCCTGAGTGACACCCTGACGCCAGAACAGGCCCGGCGCCGGGCCAAGGAACTGCTGCGTAGCGTGCTCGCGGGCAACGACCCGCAGAGCGAGCGCCGCACCCGCCGCGAGGCCTGGACGGTGAACGAGTTGCTCGACGCCTATCTGGCCAGCCCCCGGTTTGCCGAAAAAGCCGAATCCACCCAGACGGTGGACCGTGGCCGCATCAATCGTCACCTCCGCCCCACCCTGGGCACCCGCTTTGCGGACCAGGTGACCCGCGATGATGTGCTTCGCGCCCAACGCGCCATCACCAACGGCGCGACGAAGATCAACGAGAAGACCGGCAAGGCGCGTGGCCGCGCCATCGTCACGGGCGGCAAAGGCACCGCAGACAAGGCCGTGTTGGCGCTGCGTGCGGCCTATGCTTGGGCCATCGACAACGACCACCTTGAGGCCAACCCCGCGACCGGTGTCAAGATTGACCAGGCCGGCGAGCGCACCGTCATCCTTGAGGACGCGGCCGCCTACAAGCGCTTGTTCCAAGCCATCGACACGCTGGAAGCGGCGGAGAAGATCCGCCCCACGGTGGCCGATGCCCTACGCCTGCTCGCCCTCACGGGTGCCCGGCGTGCAGAGATTGCCGGCCTGCGCTGGCGCTGGGTGGATCTCAAGAACGGCCGCATCGTCATCCCCAAAGACAAACACAAGACCGGCCGCCGCACCGGCAAGGACCGCATCATCGCTTTGCCCTCGGTTGCCCGTGAGATCATCGCCCGACAAGCTCCTGGCGCGCCCGAGGCCTACGTGTTCCAGCCAATGAAAGGCAACGGCGGTTTCATTTCGCTGCAGAAGCCATGGGCCACGGTTTGGTCAGAAGCCAAGCTGCCCGACGGGCTCACCATGCACGGCCTGCGCCACAGCGTCGGTAGTCACATGGCCATGGACGGCGCCAGCCTCGCCGAAATCATGCAGGTACTTGGCCACCAGCAGACCAAGACCGCAATGCGATACATCCACTTTGCCGACCGGGCGCGCAACAGCCTGGCCGAACGCGCCGCATCGGTCGCAATGGCCGGTTTGAAATCGGATGACGAGAAGGCGGAAGTCGTTCCGCTAGACAAGGGCAACATCGCCGCCAGTCGGTGACTGGCAAAGCGGGTCGGCGGTGATGCCACACCGCCGACCCTGACCACAACTGCCTAAACAGGAGGCAATCATGGCTATCAACCACAATACCACCCGTAACTCGATGATCGCGTCTCATTATGTGGACACAACCCTGCACGTGACGCATGCGCTGCGATTTATCGCGCTGGCGATGCCGCCGAAAGGTGGTCATCTGAGTGAGGAAGAGGAAATGGGCCGGTACTTTCTGCTTCTATGCTGCATCGATGCGCTCGAATCCTTCACCGACGAACCGAGCAGCGAGCCTGAAAACGACAGACCCGCCGCCTAATTGATTTTCAGGAGATCATCATGGCTGAACTGCATTCAGCAGACGTCACCCCCTACCTCAGCGACATTGGCGGCTATCTGACCGCCTGCACCGATACATTCTTGCAGGTTGGGGCCATCTTGCGACAAGCAGCACTTTTGACCGAAAAACACACGGATTTGAACAAGCTGATCTCAGCAGCGGAATTCTTGGTCGACGACATGGGGAACTCGGCGGATTGTTGGAGCGAGGAGGTTAAAGAAAAAGAGTTCAAGAACGATTGACCAAGTTTGCCGCGCCTAGCCCGACGGGGCGAAAACGCCGGACACCCTGCCGGCGCTGGCGCGGCACCCATCACAACAGGGCTCGCGACACGGGTGCGCGAATGGACACAGCACCGCCACATCTCCCAGGTTGGGCAAAGGACTATTTCCGAAGGGGATGCGAGCGCTATACCGGCGAAGACGCAATTGAACCACCCCATCGTTGCGCCGCATTTACCAAGCTGATGGGTGACCCGCGCTTGGCGGGGTTCTGGTCGCGAATTGGCAATTACCTGACCCCTGTCAAATTTCATCCCTTGTCGAAGTCAGATCACGGCTTCCATGACAAGCTGCTGGAGACCTTCGTTCTCGGGACTGACTCGACAGAGATCGGTCAGATATTCCCTGCCGTTCCCGTAACACCGCACCAATGGCCTCGACTCCCAACCCCTGCAAGAACCACCGCAAGGAAGCTGATACTCGATTTGTTGCGCCTTCGGCTCTTTGCTCCGCCGTCGTGCCGATCCAGTATGCGCGAATGCGGCGGCGCCGAAGACTGGTTATGCGCAGCCTACGACGTCGAGACACCAGGGCTCGTAGTCGAGGACGAGGCCGCCCGCTGCGGGATCAAATGGATCGATGGTTCGTGCAAGCCGGGAGAGAACGAGCGCATCGCATTCTTTGGCAAGCACGTGGCTATTGCCAAAGAACGGCTTGACAAGCTGAGTACGCTCGACGCGCCACGACTGTCGTCGCGGCTTGCCGCGAACATCTCGGGCATGCTCGCCAGTGCTGAAGAAGCACATCGTTTGGCTCAGTCATTGCGTGACGCAGATGTCACGATGCGCTCGAATAAAACAAGCTGGGCCGACTGGCTGCGGTTTGTTTGTTCTGAACTAGAGGCCGATGCACCAACGTACAACTTCATCCGAAACTCCGATTTTGCAGAAGTCGTGTTCGTCTTGTTTGGCACGGTGGTCGGTGAAGACGCCATATCTAAGGTCCGCCGAGAGGTGAGCGCACGCGTATAGGCATTTATTCAAAAAACGGTCGTGGCGTGCGGGTAATTCAAAGCAAATACTTTCACTGTCGGAACTTTAGGCAGCGATGGAAATGCAGACGAAATACATGAATCGAAGAGAAGCAGCAGAATATATCACCCTGCGCCGCGGACTAAAGTACGCCGCGTCGACGCTCGCAAAACTCGCGTCCACTGGCGGCGGTCCGAAATTTCAAAAGTTCTGCGGCCGCGCCGTCTATACCGAATCCTATCTTGACGAATGGGTTGATCAGAAGCTTTCCGCGCCTCGTCAATCGACCTCTGCCTCAGGAGGCCGGTAATGACGAACACCCTAAACAAGGTGCGCGAGAACGAACTTCGCCGTCACGGATTCTGCTGGGCTGCTGAATACATCAGGCGGTCAATGGAAGGGCGGAAGCCGGATTTGTTGATCTACGCAAAAGGCAGCCGGCCAATTGGGGGCTCTGCCGACGAATGCGAGACCGCAGTTGACGCCTTCATTTGCGCCATTGGGTATTGGGTCCATTCCGCGGTGAATGGAACGATCTTGGATGCTAAGAGCCTCAACGCCCTAGCCGAGCACCTATATCCAAAATGACCGCCAAACAGAGGCGGCTTCCCCCATATGCAAGGCCGATTTTTGAGGCACGCATGCGTGGCATGGTGCCGGCGCGACGCGAGGTTACGGTGATTCTCGACGGCTGGGGGCACCTTTTGAACCTGGAGCGTGTTTGCGTGCCACCAGGCGAGCCCGTCGAATCGTTCGATTGGAGCTTTCTTCGCCGGCTCAGCGTCCTTGTGGCGTGGCGCTCGGACATCACACATCGGAATCGAGCAATGCACCTCGTGGGCAACATCCTGGCGATTGATCCTGTTCGCCTGGTGCTGATAGACCGCGCACCGACGGGATGCGGCGTCGAGTTCATCAAGTCGGTAGAGCACGGCGTCGAGGTGCGGCCATGACAGCCATGCCGCGTTTCGTTCCGGATATCCAAGCAAACGATGGGACGTCATCGGCACTCAACGGCTTTGATGTCGCGTCCGTTCGTGGCGACTACACCGCCCCGCCCTATCTACTGAAGAACACACTGCAGCGCGGCGAAATTCTGGTGATGTTTGGCGATTCCGGCGTCATGAAATCTTTCGTCGCTATCGATATCTCAATGCACGTTGGGCTGGGTCTCGACTGGAACGGGTTCACGTGCAGACGGGCGGGCGTCCTCTACGTTTGTGGCGAAGGCGGTGCAGGCGTTCGGAAGCGATTCCGAGCCTGGATGATCGCCAATGAGGTCTTGGAAAACGACGACCAGCCGGACGTCTATGTGACCACAGAACCCGCTGATCTGATCGGCGATCCGGGCCAGCTCGGCGAAACGATTCGCTTTGCTGCGGACGCGCTTGGTCGGTCAATCGACCTGGTTGTCATCGACACACTCTCAGCCAACTTCGGAGAGGGCGACGAGAGCCGCACCGACGACGTTCACCGAGTGCTGAGAAACCTGCAGACCGTAACCGGGGGCGCTGCCGTGTTGCTCGTCCATCACGTTGGCCACGGCGACAAGACACGAGAACGCGGGGCGTACGCAATGAGAGCGGCGGCGGATCGGCGCTGGCTTGTTGAGCGCCCCGACCCGGGCGAACTCATCGCGGTGAAGTTCTTGAAGGCCAAGGACGAGGCCCTTGCAAGTGGGGTCGTGATGCGCTGGCAGACAGTACCGCTCGGATGGTTCGACGGGGACGGGGACGAGCTTACCAGCGTCGCACTGGAGCTGTCAGACGGGGAAATGCCAAGACCAACAGCCGTGATCACTGGCAAGGCGCAGAAGGCCGTGATGATCGCGCTTCGGTCAAGTGGCGGGATGACCAAGAGTGCGCTTGTCCAAGCCCTGGCTGCAGAGAAGATAGCCAAGCGATCAGTGTATTCGGCCGTCGAAGGGCTGCTGCGCGAAGGTCACATCGAAGAGGTTTTCACCAAGCTTGTGGTGAGCGTGAAATGAACAGTGCGAAAAGTGCGAAACATGCGCGAATCGCATTTCTCGCAAAGCCGAGTGCGAAAAGTGCGAAAAGTGCATCCCCCTACGGGGGGGATGCACTTTTCGCACTGCGTCCGTTCGCACCGTCCAGGCTCGGGTCCTTCCGAGGATCGACCGTCAAGGGTAATTCGAACCGCGTCTTGTGTGTAGATAGCAACATCACATTAACTTTAGTTGCTTTAATTTAAAGTTCCTATCAAATGAATCAGACCAAATTTGCGCAAATGCTCGGATGCACCCCGCAGAGGATCAGCCAATACAAAGAGATGGGCATGCCGGGTGTCAGCTCATACGGGCCGGGGCGTAGCGCATACGTGGATATTTCCGTGGCGTTCCCTTGGCTGATGAACAATGGCTATCTGTGGCCGAAAGATGGCGACGGGATAAGTTCGCAAAAAGACACATCGAGCAAGATGATTAATTCGATTTGGGGAAGCTGGGAGGAAGTCGCGCGGGAAGTCGCTGAAATGTACGAACTAGATTTACCTGTGGCAACTGACATCGTTGCAACAGCGTTCAGTTCGGCTTGCGCACGAGTGCTCGAAGTTAATGACCTTCCGTATGAAATCCCCGAATGGGTTAGCGCTCGTCTTGAAGATATGGCTACTGGCCAATCCGAAGTCGTGGCTGAAATTCTTCAATCGGGGCCTTTCGAAATTTGATGTCCCAAACACGCCATCAAGGCTCACCCGTAGAACGGCTATGCCGTTTACTCGAAAAGGGAAATTTCGACGCCAATTCGGTTGAATGGCTAGCCTACGGATTCCGCCGCTGGCTTGCCGATGACGGCGCCGCACCATCGCTGCGACACTTCGGTCTGCCCTCGACACCCCGCCGTCTGGGCCTTGCGCTGCGTGACCACCACCTCAAACGCGCCGCGCTGCTCGTGCCCGGCAAAACCCCATGGCACCGTGCGCGCCTGCTGTCAGGAGAAATCGAGCGATACCAGAGCCGCAAGGCTACTGCCTGGTCACGCTTACCGACCGCCCCGGCCCATGCCTCGGAGATCGAGGCCGCATTGCACGCGGCAAGCCGATATGCCGACCTGCCGGGAACGCCTCAAGCGGTGAGGGATATTCTTGAGGCGGATTACTGAGACCGCTTCACATGTCGCCCCTTAATCTTTAATCATTAAAAAAAAGAGGCACCCCATGGAATCGAAAAACCCGAGCGTTGAGATCGAGGTGTTACGCGCCGAAGCGCGCATCCTTCAATCCGAACCGCTGGCCTTTGATGACTTCAAACGCGCCGTAGTCGATGGAATGACTGGTCGGATCGAGAACGCCAAAGCCGAAATACGTAACCGCCTGCTCCGGCGTGTAACGCACTACAACCTGCCGGAACAATTCCCCACGCGGCAACTGAACGCCGCCGCCGATGTGGTCGATCAGGTCGAAGCCTATTTGAGCAGTGGGCTTACCTCGCCCGCACTGGCGCTGCTGCCTTCGAAAACCATCTGCGCCGAGCTGGACGCCATTCTCGCCCCTCTGGCGGATAGTTGGCCCGCCGCCGGCGACATCAACATGCCTTACGACCAGCGCAAGGCGCGTTTGGCCGAGATTACAAACCGGATTGAAGCTATTCGCACATCGACCGCCATGCAGGAAAACAAACAATGAAGGCCCTCGATAACATCAGAAAAGCCATTGCCGAACTGCGTGGGCAATTGGCGAACACTCAGGCCGAGATTGAAGTCCTTGAGTCCGAGAAAGAAAAGCTGACAGTCGCGCCGATCCGGTTCGACTGCTGGAAAGCCGCCATGTTCGAGGCCATCGACGCGCAAGCGCAAATAGCACCGAAAGAGATGCTGCGCAAATGGCGCCTGGGTCTCCGTCGGCTCGATGCCACTGACGGTGTGCGGCTGGACTATCCGCAGAATCGCTTTTGTTCGCCGGAAGCACTTATGCGCGTGAACCCGTTTTTCGACAAGGCTCCGTATGCCCCCACGACCGACGCCGGGTTGAACTTCGGTTGGATGCTGACCATCCTGCACGAGCCGCTCAAGAAGGCATTTGCCGAGCACATCGAACCGCTGCGCGAATCGTGGCCGCTTGACGTTGAGTGCGGACCGAAAATGACCGACCGACAAAAGCGCCTGGTGGAAATCGAAACGCGCCTGGCAGAACTGAACGAGCAACGCGACGCTTTTTCCGAGGCTCTGGCGACCTCAACGTCATAACAAATCATGGCAGCGCGCCGGACAACGGTGTCGACACGTGTGTGCGAGAGAGAGCCCCATAGCGCGCACGTACCCGGCGAAAGCTGGGAGCATCCACCCATGGGGTTCACGGGGTTGCCGACGCATTTTGCGGGCGTTCAGGCAACCGGCGCCGCTCCGGCGCTGTTGTGAGGGTAGGTCCTTTGGCCACTCTCTCAGGCAGTACAACGCGGCAACCTAACCAGCGCCACTCCCCGGGGTCGTTGATGAGGACGTGGTGCTGATTTCTTGCCGACAAGCTTAAAGATGAGGCGAAACCATGGCCGTTGAAACGAAAGTAAAGATCACTGGGGACGCAAAAGGTGCACTAGGAGCCATCGACAAGGTCAAAGGCAGCTTGGTTGGCTTGTCCAGCACAGCCGCCCGTCTGCCCGGCTTCACGGCGCTCGGGTCCGCTGTGGCCGGCATTTTTTCGACCGCCGCAATTTCCAAGGTTGTGGACATGGGCGATGCCTTGGCCAAACTCAGCCGAAGGACAGGTGTCGCGGTTGAGGAACTCAGCAAATACCAGTACGCGGCCGACCTCTCCGGCGTGGAGACGGAGCAATTCGCTACCGCCCTCGACAAGCTCAACAAGTCGATTTCAGACGCGTCTGTGGGCATCAAAAAGCCGGCTCAGGCTTTCGAAGAACTTGGTGTATCCCTCACCAACGCGGATGGGACGATGCGCAGCACAAGCGGCGTACTGGATGACGTGATGGAGGCCTATCGTGCGTTTCCGGAAGGACCGAGAAAGGCGGCAATTGCCATGGACCTGTTCGGAGAGAGCGGATCGAAGCTGTCGAGCTTCCTTGAACTAGGGAAGGAAGGCATGCAGGGCCTGAGAGAAGAAGCCGAACGCCTTGGCATCGTCCTGGACGACAAAACAGCCAAGGCGGCCGAACGGCTGAACGACCAACTCACCCGGCTCGAAAAAGTCTGGGATGGCGTGCTGGTCACCTCGGGCAATACCGTACTGCCTACGTTTGACCCCTTCCTGAAAGAACTCGAACTGGCACAGAAATCCGGGCTATCATGGATCGAACAGGTCGAAGTCATCGGCAGACGCACCGGCCCTGGCAATCCACTGAATATGTTCCTCGAAGATGCAGGCGCTCGCACAAAGGAACTTCAAGAGCGTGCGATCGATGCTCGCAAAGCGCTTGATGACCTGATGAATCGAAAGGCCGATGGAGAAACAGGCCTTGAAGACCAGATCGACTCAGCTCAACGAAAGCTGAAGTTCTTCGAAGAATATCTAAAAAAAACCCAGCAGAATGCAGCGGCTACAGTCTCAGACCAGACCGACAACGCCAACAAGATCAGGAATCTTGAGAAACGCTTGGCGGAAGAAAAAGCCAAGTACGCGCGCGCCGCAGCAGATGAATCCAAGAAGTCCACCGCAGCGCTGATTAAAGATGCCCAGAAACTTCATGGCGAGCTGAAAAAGGCTTGGCAGGCATCAATTGACGGCGCCAAGGAAGCAGCCAAGAGGGCTCAGGACTTTAGGGCACAAGGCAGCCAGCGCGCCGAAGAACTCAAACAAGAAGCGGAGGCGAACACAGCCAAAGGTGACGCACCAACGACAGTTCAGGGCTTTTCTGTCACAAGCAAGCGGGGTCGAGAAGTACAAACCCTGGCTGCGGACGCCATTGCATCGGCCTACGATGGCCGCTTCGAACGCGTCAATCAACTTGCGGACGAGGCGAACGCCAAGATACGGGAAGCCGCAGAGTACGCGAAGACATTGGAAGATCCCAATGAACGTGGGCGGATACTGAAAGACATCGCCACCGCCGCCGCGCAAACCGCAGAGGCTCAGGCAAAAGTCGCGGATCAACAGAAAGCCGACTTTGAAGCCTTGGCAACCGGTCAGAAGGCGAAGATTGATGAACTGTCGAGCAAGCTCGCATCGCTGACAGCAGAGGCGCCCGAAATCGATGTGAAGGTAAATTCAGAGCAGGCACTTGAGAACATTCGGGTGCTTGAGGCTGCCATCAAGAAATTGAAGCAAGACGCGGCCTCGGTTCAAGTGGGTAGCACGGGCAACCTGTCGGCGGCGTCATTTCAGGGGGCAGGCAGCAGCGGATCATTCGCCGCCGGCGGCTACACCGGCCCCGGCGGCAAGCACGCCCCCGCCGGCATCGTCCATCGCGGCGAATACGTCTTCCCGCAAGAGGCCGTGCGCCGCCTTGGCCTCGCCACCCTGCGCGACCTGCACCTGCGCGGCCTGCGCGGCTACGCAGATGGCGGCCTCGTGGGCAATGTGCGTATTCCACAGATACAGCTTGGAGACGCCACTTCTCGCTCTAGCAGTTCGAACACCCTCAATCTGACAATCGACGGGAGCGCGATGAGCGGAAAGATCGATGATGACTTTGCAGAAAAGATCACCGCCTTCATGCGCAAAGCCGCACTAAAGGGGGGAAAGCGCTGACCGTTCGTCGGGAGACGAACGAGAGGAGGAGGGCGCGGATAGTGCTTACTATGCGCTTACTACAACAAAAAGGGTTACGGCAAATCGCCGTAACCCTTTGATTTTTTGGGGCGACATGCCGGTCTCGAACCGGCGACCCTTGGAATCACAATCCAATGCTCTACCAACTGAGCTAATGCCGCCGCCGTCTGGTGGGATGCCGCTGCTGCGTCATCCGGTAACCTCTGGCCTGCCCGGCAGGGATCGAACCTGCAACCCCCGGCTTAGAAGGCCGGTGCTCTATCCAATTGAGCTACGGGCAGATTCCGCGCGGGCATCGGGGGGCAGCTTTGGTCGGGGTGGAGGGATTCGAACCCCCGACATCTTGCTCCCAAAGCAAGCGCGCTACCGGACTGCGCTACACCCCGAGAAGGCGAGATAGTACACATTTGGTTCACCCCCGTCAAACGCCGCAATGCCCCGAAAACCGCGGGGAATGGGGGCTCTGACTTGCGGCCCCGGGCGCTTTCTGATATTAAATCGCCTTCACTTTGACCGGAATCACAAGGCATGGCTGACGATACTCTGCACAAGCAGTTTCCGCCGTATGTTCCCGCCAAGGGCGAGGACTACATGAGCGAGAAGCAGCTCAACCATTTCCGGGAAATGCTCACCGCGCTCAAGAGCGAGTTGATGGGCGATATCGAACGGACCGTCCACACCATGCAGGACGAGGCCACGGTGTTTGCCGACCCGAACGACCGCGCCAGTCAGGAATCCGACATTGCGCTCGAACTGCGCAACCGTGACCGCGAACGCAAGCTGATCAAGAAAATCGACGAGGCGCTGGGGCGGATTGCCTCCGGCGAATACGGCTATTGTGACAGCTGTGGCGTCGAAATCGGTCTGAAACGCCTTGAAGCGCGCCCGACCGCGACGATGTGCATCGACTGCAAAACCCTTGAGGAGATGCGCGAGAAACAGGTCGCCAAGTAAGCCACAGCCCTCGCCAAACGATCCGGCACGGTTGAAAAAAGAGGCGCCCGCGGGCGCCTCTTTTCATGGCTCACGCGCGCAGCCTCAGCTCTGGTTTTCCGCCAGCAGCGCTTTCATGCTCAGCTTGATGCGGCCACGGTCATCGGTCTCGAGGACCTTGACCTTGACGATGTCGCCTTCATTGACATAGTCGGTCACCTTCTCGACCCGCTCGTTGGCGATCTGCGACACGTGCAGCAGACCGTCGCGGCCCGGCAGCACGTTGACAATGGCACCGAAGTCGAGAATGCGCATCACCGCGCCTTCGTAAACCTTGCCCACTTCAACCTCCGCCGTGATCTCCTCGATCTTGGCCTTGGCGGCATTGGCGCCTTCCATGCTTACCGAGGAAATGGTGATCTTGCCGTCGTCATCGATCTCGATCACGGTGCCGGTCTCTTCCTGCAGGCCGCGAATCACCGCCCCGCCCTTGCCGATCACGTCGCGGATTTTCTCCGGGTTGATCTTGAGGGTGATCATGCGCGGCGCGAACTCGGACACCTCGCCGCGGAAGGATTCGAGCGACTGACGCATCAGCCCGAGGATGTGCATCCGCCCTTCTTTGGCCTGGGAGAGCGCGACCTGCATGATCTCCTTGGTGATCCCTTGAATCTTGATGTCCATCTGCAGCGCGGTGACACCGTTCTTGGTGCCGGCGACCTTGAAGTCCATGTCGCCGAGGTGATCTTCGTCACCGAGGATGTCGGAGAGCACCGCAAAGCGGTTGCCGTCCTTGATCAGCCCCATGGCGATCCCCGCCACGTGCTCCTTGAGCGGCACGCCGGCGTCCATCATGGCGAGCGATCCGCCGCACACCGAGGCCATCGAGCTCGAACCGTTGGACTCGGTGATCTCGGAGACCACCCGCACGGTATAGGCAAACTCTTCGGCGCTGGGCAGCACCGCGGCCAGCGCACGCTTGGCCAGCCGGCCGTGGCCGACTTCACGCCGCTTGGGGGTACCGACCCGACCGGTTTCGCCGGTGGCGAACGGCGGGAAGTTGTAGTGCAGCAGGAAGCGGTCGCGGTACTCGCCGGCCAGCGCATCGATGATCTGCTCGTCACGCCCGGTCCCCAGCGTGGCGACCACGATGGCCTGGGTTTCGCCACGGGTAAACAGTGCCGAGCCATGGGTACGCGGCAACACGCCGGTGCGAATGTCGATCGGGCGGACGGTACGGGTATCGCGACCGTCGATGCGCGGCGCGCCGCTCAGGATGCGACCGCGCACCACGGTGGCTTCCAGTTCATGGAGCAGGTCCTTGACCTCGTTCTCGCTCGGCGCGTCGTCGCTGCCATCGCACACCAGTTCGACCGCCTTCTTGCGGATGGCGCTGATCTCGGCGGTACGCTCCTGCTTGCTGGTGATGTTGAAGGCGGCTTCGATATCCGCCTGCACCGCGTCACGCACACGCGCCACCAGGGCTTCGTTGGCTGCCGGCGGCTGCCAGTCCCACGCCGGCTTGCCCGCGACCTCGACGAGATCGTTGATGGCGTTGATGGCGACCTGCATCTGTTCGTGACCAAACACCACCGCGCCGAGCATCACCTCTTCGGACAACTCGTTGGCCTCGGATTCGACCATCAGCACGGCGGCTTCGGTACCCGCCACCACCAGGTTCAGGGCGCTACGGGTGAGCTCCTCGGCGGTCGGGTTGAGCACATAGTTGCCCTCGACGTAGGCCACCCGGCAGGCGCCGATCGGGCCGTCGAAAGGCACCCCGGAAATCGCCAGCGCGGCGGAGGCGCCGATCATTGCGGGGATATCCGGATCGATCTCGGGGTTGAGCGACAGCACCGTCAGGATGATCTGCACTTCGTTGTAGAAGCCTTCCGGGAACAGCGGACGAATCGGGCGATCAACCAGCCGGCAGGTGAGAATTTCCTTCTCGGACGGACGGCCTTCGCGCTTGAAAAAGCCGCCCGGGATCTTGCCCGCGGAATAGGTCTTTTCCTGATAATCGACGGTCAGCGGGAAAAAATCCTGCCCGGCGCGGGCTTCGGTGCGAGCCACCACGGTCGCGAGCACGACCGTGTCATCCATATTCACGATGACTGCACCGCCGGACTGGCGCGCGATTTCGCCGGTCTCGAGCGTAACCGAGTGGGCGCCGTAGGCGAAGGTTTTCTTGATAGCGTTAGGCAAGGGAATGTCCTTTTGAATGTGGGCGGCAAACCACAACCGCCATTTGATTTCGCGTCACTGCGACGCGCGCGGCAGGCATGCCGCAAAACGCAAAAACCGGCGCGGCCGAAAGGCGCACACCGGCTTCGATGGAACCGCTGACGGACGCTGCTGACGCAGTCGCCATCACAACCGCCTGCTTACTTGCGCAGACCGAGGCGTTCGATCAGGCTGCGGTAGCTATCGACGTTGGTCCGCTTGAGATAGTCGAGCAGCTTGCGACGCTGGCTCACCATCTTGAGCAGCCCGCGGCGCGAGTGGTGGTCTTTGGCGTTGGCCTTGAAGTGATCCGTCAGACCATTGATGCGGCCGGTCAGGAGCGCAACTTGCACCTCAGGAGAGCCGGTGTCGCCTTTTGCGCGCTGGAAGTCCCCAACAATCTGCGCTTTCTGTGCTGAATCGAGAGCCATGTAAACGTTACTCTTTGGTTGAATGCTGTTTTTGGAAAGACGGGGAGTATAACGACCTCCCCCATCAAACTCAAGGCTGATACAGATTTTGTTGTTGTTTCAAGCACCTTGAGCGGTATTGACCAGACGGCGGGGACGCAGTACGCCGTCATCGCTGACCCGGCCCAGCCCGAGGAAAACCGCCGAGCCGTAGACCCGGTATTCCCCCGGCCCGACGCCAACCACGCTGACCGTCTGCCCGTGACACAGCCGATGGCTGTCGTCAGGCGACAGCGACAGCCGGTCCAGAGTGTCGATGAGCGCGTCGACCGGCAACAGACGCGCTCTCGCGGCCAGCCCTTCGGCCTCGATCAGTGGCAGCGGGTGAGCCTCATCCAGCGAGAAGCGACCGATGGCGGTACGCTGCAGCGCGGTCAGATGCGCGCCGCAGCCCAGCGCATGGCCGATGTCTTCGCCCAGCGTCCGCACGTAGGTGCCTTTACTGCAACGCACGACCAATTCGACGGTGTCCGACGACAGCAGCGTGCAGGCGATCTCGTGAATGGTCACGCGGCGTCGCTTTCGCTTGATGTCGACGCCTTCGCGGGCATAGGCGTAGAGCGGTTTGCCGGCGTGCTTGAGGGCGGAGTACATCGGCGGAAGCTGTTCGATTTCACCCGCAAAGCGGTCCACGACCGCCGCAATCTGCGCCGCGCTGACATCGACCGACGCGCGGGCGATCACCTCACCCTCGGCATCGCCGGTGGTGGTGGTGACGCCGAGGCAGACCGTGGCGCGATACGCCTTGTCGGCATCGAGCAGGGCTTGCGAGAACTTGGTGGATTCGCCCAACGCCAGCGGCAACAGGCCGGAGGCCAGCGGGTCGAGCGTGCCGGTGTGGCCGGCCTTGGCCGCGCCGAGCGCCCGTCGCGTGCGCTGCAAGGCAGCATTGGAGCTGATACCGGTTGGCTTATCCAGCAGCAACACCCCGTCGACCGGCTCGCGCGGCGGCCTGGGGCGATCAGTCCGCGTCATCCGCGGCCCGGTTTCTGGCCTGATCTTCTTGCACCGCCTGGTCGATCAGGGCCGACAGCGCGGCCCCCCGCTCGACCGAGGCGTCGTAGTGAAAGTGCAGTTCGGGCAAGGTGTGAATGCGCACCCGGCGGCCAAGTTCACGGCGCAGAAAACCCGTGGCACGGCGCAGACCGACGAGGATTTCGTCGAGCCCATCGGTGCCGCTCATCGAGGTGAAGAACACCTTGGCATGGGCGTAGTCCGGCGTGATCTCGACGTCGGTCAAGGTGATGAATCCGACCCGCGGGTCCTTCACCTCGGTGCGCAGCAGCTCCGCCAGTTCCCGGCGAATCTGCTCGCTGACCCGTTGCGCGCGTGAAAAGTCTTTCCCCATCAAAATCCCGTTCTACAGCGAACGGGCCACCTCGCGCACCTCGAAAACTTCGATGTGATCGCCCTCTTCGATGTCGTTGAAATGGCTCAGCGACAGGCCGCACTCGTAGCCCGCCTTGACTTCCTTGACGTCGTCCTTGAAGCGCTTGAGCGAATCGAGATCGCCCGTGTGCAAGACCACGTTGCTGCGCAGCACACGCACCTTGGCGCCGCGCTTGACCTGCCCTTCGAGCACGTAGCAGCCGGCGATCGTGCCGACTTTCGACACCTTGAACACCTGGCGCACCTCGACCATGCCGATGACCTCTTCGCGCTTTTCCGGCGAGAGCATGCCAGAGAGCGCCGATTTCACGTCATCGACCGCGTCGTAGATGATGTTGTAGTAGCGCAGATCGATGCCGAAGGTATCGGCCAGGCGGCGCGCACCGGTGTCGGCGCGGGTGTTGAAGCCGATCACCACCGCGCCGGAAGCCTGCGCCAGGTTGATGTCCGACTCGCTGATCGCGCCGACCCCGCCATGGATGACCTTGACCCGCACTTCCTCGGTCGACAGTTTCTGCAGGGCATGCACCAGCGCCTCCTGCGAACCCTGTACGTCGGCCTTGATGATCAGCGCCAGGCTCTTGACCTCGCCCTCGGCCATCTGCTCGAACATGTTTTCCAGCTTGGCGGCCTGCTGCTTGGCAAGCTTGGTGTTGCGGAAATTGCCGGCACGGTAGGAGGCGATCTCGCGCGCGCGGCGTTCGTC
>JAGRFO010000171.1 GCA_020446005.1 Rhodocyclaceae bacterium
CCAGCCGCAGCCGCCAGAAATCCTGGGTGCCGCTGTGCGCGGTAATGTCCTTGAGACCGTTGTGGCCGCCGAGCCCGCCGCCGAACTTGAGCCGCGCCTGCCCGGGGGGCAGGTCGAGCTCGTCATGCACCACCACGATCTCGGCCGGCGCGATGCGGTAGAAGCGCGCCAGCGCCCCTACCGACTGACCCGAACGGTTCATGAAGGTGTCCGGCATCAGCAGCAGGATGCCGTCGGCGCCCTTCGCCACCTGACCATGAAAGCGGGCCTCGCGCGCGAAGCGGACGCCATCGCGCAGCGCCAGCCGCTCACAAAACCAAAACCCGGCGTTATGCCGGGTTTCGGAGTAGTCGGCACCGGGGTTGCCGAGGCCGACGATCAGCTTCGGGGCCGAATGCGCTGTCCTGGACATTCAATCAGACCCCGCCGCAGGCCAGACGCCTCATTCCGCGGCATCGCCCTCGGCCGCAGCGTCAGCCTCGTCGCCCGCATCACTGGCCAGCCCGCCACGCGGCACCATGCAGCTCACCACCACCGGGTCGTCATCGCCGTGCAGCACGGTTTCAACACCGTCGGGCAGGACGATGTGGGAGATGTGGAGCGACTCGCCGGCCTGCACGTCCTTGAGGTCGACCTCGATGAACTCCGGCAGCTTGCTGGGCAGGCAGCTCACGTCGATTTCGTTCATCACGTGGGTCATCAGGCCGCCCTGCAGCTTGACCCCAGGCGCGATGTCGTCGTTGATGAAGTGCAGCGGCACCTTGATGTGGATCTTCTCGCCGGCGGTCACGCGCTGGAAATCGACGTGCAGCACTTGCTGGCGATACGGATGCCACTGGGTGTCGCGCAGCAGCACGGAGGTGGCCTGACCATCGACCTTGGCGCTCAGGATCGAAGCGTGGAACGCCTCCTTGCGCAGCAGGTGGTAGATCTCGTTGTGATCCAGGGTGATCTGGACGGCAGGCTGATCGCCACCGTAGATGATGCCCGGCACCGAGCCAGCGCGACGCAGGCGGCGGCTCGCACCCGTACCTTTGACTTCGCGCTTGGTGGCGTTGAATTCGATATGCATGATGACTCCAGTAAAATTTGAACTCGTCCGCGACCAGACGGGTTCGACCAAAACACCGGCCCCTTGCGGCGCCGGCAAAAATCACTCCATGAACAAGGTGCTCACCGACTCTTCGTTGCTGATCCGCAGCATGGTGTCGGCCAGCAGCGAGGCCACCGAGACCTGACGGATGCGGGTACAGCCGCGTGCCTCGTCCCCCAGCGGGATGGTGTTGGTGACCACCAGTTCATCCAGTTCCGATTCGTTGATCCGCGACACCGCCGCGCCCGACAGCACCGCATGCGTACAGTAGGCCAGCACCCGCTTGGCACCGCTGCTCTTGAGGGCCGTGGCGGCCTTGCACAAGGTGCCGGCGGTATCGACGATGTCGTCCATGATCACGCAGGTACGTCCGCTGACCTCGCCGATGATGTTCATCACCTCGGCCACATTGGCCTTGGGGCGACGCTTGTCGATGATCGCCAGATCGCACTCCAGCTTCTTGGCGAAGGCGCGGGCGCGCACCACCCCGCCCACGTCTGGCGACACCACCATCAGATCGGTGTATTTCTGCTTGTCCAGATCGGCCAGCAACACCGGCGCGGCATACACGTTGTCGACCGCGATGTCGAAGAAACCCTGAATCTGGTCGGCATGCAGATCCATGGTCAGCAAACGCTGCACCCCGACCGCCTGCAGCATGTTGGCGACCACCTTGGCGGTAATCGGCACCCGCGCCGATCGCGGGCGGCGGTCCTGGCGGGCATAGCCAAAATACGGAATCGCCGCGGTGATCCGTCCCGCCGAGGCGCGCTTGAGGGCATCGACCAGAATGATCAATTCCATCAGGTTCTCGTTGGTCGGCACGCAGGTCGGCTGGAGAATGAACACATCCTTGCCGCGCACGTTTTCGAGCAACTCGACGTTGACCTCGCCGTCAGAAAAACGGCCCACCGTCGCCGCCCCCAGCGTGATGCCAAGGCGCTTGACCACATCCGCCGCCAGTTTGGGGTTGGCGTTGCCCGTAAACACCATCAGGCTACCGTGAGCCATGCCGCTTCTCCGATGCCGCCTTGATCAAGACCGCAAAAACAAATCGGGCAGGCATCACGCCTGCCCGACTTCGATGCTGGCTGGGGAGGAAGGACTCGAACCCTCGAATGCCGGAATCAAAATCCGGTGCCTTAACCAACTTGGCGACTCCCCAAAAACTGTTCGCGTCGCGTCTACCTTGCCCAATCCAGCATCGGATGCTGGTCCAGGCTGCGCACTGCCCACGCCTGCCACTGCGCTGGGCAACTGGCTGCGATGTCTTGCGCGGCGTGCTGGCTGTCGACTTCGGCAAACAGGCAGGCGCCCGAGCCCGTCATCCGCGCCGGCGCATGAGCGCTTAGCCAATCGATGGCAGCAGCCACTTGCGGGTAGCGCGCCCGCGCCACCGGCTCAAGATCATTCCGGGTCGCGCGCATCGCGAAGGTCGGCATTTTGATGGCTTTCGAATTTCGCGTCAACTCTTTTGCGGCGAAGATTTCGGCCGTCGGAACAGCCACTTTGGGCCACACCACCACGTACCATGACGGGCCCATCTCCAGCGGCGAAAAGCGCTCGCCGACGCCTTCGGCAAAGGCCGTGCGACCGTGGATGAAGAAAGGCACATCGGCCCCCAACTCCAGCCCCAGCGCCTGCAACTGATCGCGCGTCGCGCCGACACCCCACAGCCGATTGAGGGCCAGCAAGGTGGTGGCCGCGTCGGAACTGCCCCCACCCAGCCCACCACCCATCGGCAGCGCTTTGTGAACATTGATGTCGACCCCCATCGCCACCCCCGCCCACGCCTGCAAGCGGAGCGCGGCGCGCACCACCAGATCGTCCGCTTCGGGAACGCCGGGGATGTCCCGACGACGCACGACCTCCCCATCGTCACGGACCACGAACGAGAGCCGGTCCCCCCAGTCGAGCATCCGGAAAGCGGTCTGCAGGATGTGATATCCGTCCGGCCGCCGCCCCAGCACGTGGAGGAACAGGTTGATCTTGGCCGGCGCGAGACAATCCAGGGCGCTCGGCGTCATTGCCAGGCATCGACGATCAGTTTGAGCAGCGCATCGCCGCGCGATATCTCCACCACTCGCGGGCGAGCATCCGTCGCCTCACCCGCATAGCCCGGATAGCGAATCTGCCAGCCCTGGTCGACCACCCGCAGCGGACGACCCGCGCCATCGACCTCGCGCACATCCTCAAGCGCGACCACCCCGCCCTGCAACCAGCGCGGCAAGGCCGCCACCGGCACCTCCATGCCCAGCAGGCGTGTCAGCAAGGCGTCCATCGGTTCGACGTACTGGGCGCCGTCGGCCAGCGTGAGGGTCGCGGTACCCGCCTCATTGTTGAGCCGCGCGAGCACCTGCCCCAGCGGGGAGTAGAAATCCCAACGGTCGCGGGTCGGCGCGTGCTGCCAGTCAAAGCGCCCGGACAGGGCGACATCGCCGTGACGCGCTGACAGGCGTCCCGTCACCTCGAAATGCGCCGCCACCGGCCGGAACAGCACGCTGTCCGCCGCCACCCGCGCCGGCGGCGGAGACGCGCAACCGGCCATCAGGGCACACAAGGTGACGACCCAAAGTCGCCGCATCACAGGCCGTAACGGCGCATCACGTCAGAGAGCACGCTGCTCTCCGGATGGCTGCCGGCAGCCGTCCGCCAGGTGCTGCGCGCGGCGTCGCGGTCACCCATCGCCCACATCACCTCGCCCAGATGCGCGGCGATCTCGGGGTCGGCGCGCAGCGCATAGGCCTTTTCGAGAATCTGTCGCGCTTCGTCGAACGCCCCCTGCCGATAGCGCACCCAGCCGAGGCTGTCCATGATGAACGGGTCTTCCGGCCGCAAGGCAACCGCGCGCCGGATCAGCGCTTCGGCTTCGTCGAGCCGTTCGCCGCGATCCGCCAGCGAATAGCCCAGTGCGTTGTAGGCGTGGGCGTAATCGGGCTTCAAGGCGATGAGCTTGCGCAGCCGCCCCTCCATGCCTTCACGGCGCCCCAGACGATCGGCCAACATCGCCGACTCGTAGAGCAGATCGGGATCGTCCGGCTTGAACTGCAAGCCCTCATCAACGGCGCGCAAGGCGTCGCCAACGCGCCCCGCGTCGCGCAGCAACTGTGCCTCGATCAGGCGATAGCTGGCGCGCTCCTCATCGCCGCCCTCCAGCGCGCGCAGGCGCTGGCGAGCGGCGTCCACATCGCCACCTTGCGCCAGCATGCGCGCAATCTGCAGTTGTGCCCGATCGCGCCGCGGCGACTCGGTAACGGCGTCAAAGTGGGCCAGCGCGCCGGCCATGTCACCTTCGGCCTCGGCCACCTGGGCGAGCCCCATTTCGAGCGCATCGGCATCGGGATAGTCGGCCTCGCGCAGGGCTTCGAGGTGCTGACGAGCCACCGCCAGATCCTTCGTTTCCAGCGCGATCATCGCCACCGCGTAGCGCGAGGACTGGTCGTCCGGCTGTACCGCGATCACCGACTCGAAGGCAGCGCGCGCCTCGGGGTAGCGCTTCACGCCGAGCAGCGCGCGGCCATAGGCGCGGCGCACGTCGACGTTGTCGGGGTAGACGCCCAGATAGCTTTCCAGGGTGGCCACCGCTTGCGCCGGATCGTCGGCCTGCTGGATTTGCGCCTTGAGAACAACCGCCTGCTCCCAGTCCGGCCGCCGGGTGAGGGCGGCATCCAGCGAATTCAGGCTGGATACGGTGTCGCGCGCGGCAAAGGCGGCGTGGGCACGCGCGAAATGCGCCTCCGCAAATTCGAGGTAAGGCTCGGTTACCCGCTCGATGATGCTGCGCGCCACCGCCTTATCCGGCATTTGGGTCAAGGCGCGATTGAGGCTCAGCAGCACCCCCGGTAGACGCGGACCGGATTTGGCCAGCCCCTCGGCCATCCGCATTTCGAGCTGCTCGGCCGACAGTTCGCTGCCGCCGATCGTGCCGGAGAGAACGCGCTGGGCGTCGATCGACTCCGGATCGAGCGCGGCCCACACCTTGGCGGCCGCCAGCGCCGCATCCATCCGCCGGGCGTAGAGCGCCAGTTCGGTCGCACGGCGCGCCACGCGCACATCCTGCGTCATCTGCAGCACGCGCTGATACACCGGCACGGCGATATCCAGCCGGCCACGCGCCAGCGCAATTTCGGCCAGCAGTACGTCGTGGAAGACTTGCGGCGACAACGCCTGCCCCGGCATCTGGAGCGACGCCAGTTCGGGCGGGGTATCGGCCGCCGCGCCGATCGCCCCGAGGCTCAGCGCAAGGCACGCCGCCAGCCGGGTCGCACGTCGGCGAAACTGATGAGGAAAAACCATGATTTCGATCCATGAAGCGTGCCGCGGAAGGCACGGTCGAGTCGGCGCGGGTGGCATCGCAACCCCCGCCCGACGCCTGCTTGACGATTGGATCGCATTTTCCCGGATCCGTTCGCGGCATGTTAGGCAGTTTCACCGGGGCGGGCAAGCCAGCGGCGGCGCGCTAGAATCCGCTCTCAACCCGCCGCCCAGCCCACCATGCCAGAACTGCCCGAAGTCGAAACCACCGCCCGTGGCATCGCCCCGCACCTGACCGGCGCGCGCGCCACCGGCGCCACCATCCGGCAACCCCGGCTGCGCCAACCGGTACCGGCGGCGCTGGGCGACCATCTCGCCGGCCAGATCCTGCGCAGCGTTTCGCGGCGCGCCAAGTATCTGCTGCTGACCTTCGACAGCGGTCAGGTGCTGGTGCATCTGGGCATGTCCGGCAGTCTGCGCATCGTCCCGTCAGGATCCCCGCCGCAGCCCCACGACCACGTCGACCTCCACTTCGGCCCGCACACCCTGCGGCTGCGCGACCCCCGCCGTTTCGGCCTGATGCTGTGGCTGGACAAGCACACGCCGTGGCCCGCCATGCTGACGCAACTGGGCATCGAACCGCTCTCGCCCGCCTTCGACGGCCCCTGGCTGCACCGGGCCACCCGCGCGCGGCGCACCCCGATCAAGCTGTTCCTGATGGATGGCAAGCACGTCGTCGGCATCGGCAACATCTATGCCTCCGAGAGCCTGTTTCGCGCGCGCATTCATCCTGCGACCCCGGTCGAGCGCCTCGGACAGCAGCGCTGCGACCGACTGGTCCGCGCCATCCGGGACACCCTGAACGACGCCATTGCCGCGGGCGGCAGCAGCCTGCGCGACTTTGTCGGCAGCGACGGCGCACGGGGCTATTTCCAGCAACAGTATTTCGTCTATGGCCGAGACGGCGAAGCCTGCCGCGTCTGCGACACGCCGGTCCAGCGCCATGTCATGGGGCAGCGCGCGACCTTCTTTTGCCCCCGCTGCCAGCGCCGCTGATCTTGCGTCGGATACCGCCCATCGCACGGCAGCGACCATCCACCGCCTACAACGCGGATGGCATTTTACGGCGCGCCAAAGCACGGCTATGCTGACAAATTGGGATCAAACTCAACCCGGCGCCACTGCGCCGACGAGGGCACCATGGGACTGATAGACCAATTTTCAGAGTATGGCCGCTGGCGCGCCGACGCCGCACGCAGCGTCGGCCAGTTGCGTCACTGGCTCACCCAGAACGAAGTCGGCGACGCGCAAGCCGATCTGCGCCTGCACTACGTCCTCGACCGCCTGCAGGAAGACAAGCTCACCGTGGCCTTCGTGGCCGAGTTCTCGCGCGGCAAGTCCGAACTCATCAACGCCTTGTTCTTCGCCGACTACGGCAACCGCGTTCTCCCCTCCAGCGCCGGACGCACCACCATGTGCCCGACCGAGCTGCAGTGGTCGGACGGCGACACCCCGCAGATTCGCCTGCTGCCCATCGAGACCCGCGCCGAACACGCCACCGTCAGCGAACTCAAGCGCTACCCGGAGATGTGGTCCGAACACCCCCTCGACATCGAATCGACCACCGCGCTGCAAGGCGCGCTGGCCCGCGTCGGCGAGGTACGTCAGGTCAGCCAGGCCGACGCCGAGCGCTACGGCTTCGTGATCGACCCGAGCGGCGACAACGGCCTGCAGCCGGATGCCGACGGCCAGGTCGAGATCCCCCGCTGGCGGCACGCGATCATCCACTTCCGCCACCCCCTGCTGGAACAGGGGCTGGTAATTCTCGACACCCCGGGCCTCAACGCCATCGGCGCCGAGCCGGAGCTGACCCTCTCGCTGCTGCCCAACGCCCACGCGGTGCTGTTCATCCTCGCCGCCGATACCGGCGTCACCCACAGCGACATGGCGGTCTGGCGCGACTACGTCAATGCCGGCCAGCGCCGCGACGGCCGTCTGGTGGTACTCAACAAGATCGACAGCCTGTGGGACGGGCTGCGCGACGAGGCGCGGATTCGCGAGGAGCTCGACCGGCAGACCCGGTCGGTGGCGCGCGACCTCAAGCTCGACGTGGCCAAGGTGTTCCCGATCTCGGCCCAGAAAGCCCTGCTGGCGCGCATCCAGAACGACGATGCGCTGTTCGAACGCAGCCAGCTGGGGATGCTCGAACACGCGCTCACCGATCAACTCCTGCCCGCCAAGCAACAGATCGTGCGCACCACCACGCTGGGCGAGACCGACGACCTCGTCCGCCAGGCCGACGAACTGCTTGCCTCCCGTCAGCGCGGGGTGCAGGAGCAACTCGCCGAACTGACCGAGCTGCGCGGCAAGAACCAGAACGTCATCGAATACATGATGCGCAAGGTGCGCAGCGAAAAAGACGAGTTCGACGCCGGCCTCAAGAAGTACTACGCCGTGCGCAGCGTGTTTACCAACCTCACCAACAACCTGCTTGGCCACCTCGGGCTGGACGCCCTGCGCGACGAGACCCGGCGCACCCGCGAGGCGATGCTCGAATCGAGCTTCTCGCGCGGCCTGCGTGAAGCGATGACCGGCTTCTTCAAGCATTTGCGCGGCAACCTGGCCAAATCGGAGGATGAGGTCGAGGAGATCTCCGGCATGCTCGGGGTGATGTACAAGCGCTTCACCGTCGAACACGGCCTCAAGCTCACCCCGCCGTCGGGTTTCTCGACCCTGCGCTACGCGCGCGAGATCGACCAGCTCGAACGCGCCTTCGACCAGCAGCTCAACAACACCCTGACCCTCATCACCACCGAGAAGCACACCCTCACGCAAAAGTTTTTCGAAACCGTGGCGGTGCAGGCGCGGCGCACCTTTGAAGTGGCCAACCGCGACGTGGAGCAGTGGCTGCGCGCGGTGATGTCACCGCTCGAGACCCAGGTGCGCGAGTATCAGCTCCAGCTCAAGCGCCGGCTGGAGAGCGTCAAGCGCATCCATCAAGCCACCGACACGCTGGAAGACCGCATCGTCGAACTGCAGCAGCAGGATCAGTCGCTAACCAAGCTGCGCGCCGAACTGGCCGATAACGCCAGCGACATCCACCGCGCGCTGGGCGCAAGCAGCGCGCCGGAAACCACCTCGATCGCCGCCTGAGCGATCACCCCGCACAAAGCAAAAAAGCGAGGCCACGGCCTCGCTTTTTTGTTCGCCCTGCCGCGCTCAGCTCTGAGTCAGGCGGACAAACTTTTCCATCAGCTGATCCTGCGATTCGACGCGATCCGGATCCTGCGGGATACAGTCCACCGGGCACACCTGCTGGCACTGCGGCTCATCGAAGTGGCCAACGCACTCGGTGCATTTATCGGGGTCGATCTCGTAGATCTCGTCGCCCTGATAGATCGCGTTGTTGGGGCATTCCGGCTCGCACACATCGCAGTTGATGCACTCGTCGGTAATAATCAGTGCCATGACTCAGTCCTCTCCTTATTGCTTCCGATTCGCCTTTTGCCGCAGCCGTTCGTGCACCGCGGGCTGAACAAACTTGCTGACATCGCCGCCCAGCCGCGCAATCTCGCGCACCATGGTGGCAGAAATGAACATGTACTCCTCGTCCGGCGTGAGAAACACGGTTTCGACATCCGGAAACAACTGCCGGTTCATGCCGGCCATCTGGAATTCGTACTCGAAGTCCGACACCGCCCGCAAACCCCGCAGGATCACGCGCGCATTTTGCGCCCGCACGAAATCCATCAACAAGCCCGAAAACCCCATCACTTCGACATTGTCGTACTGCGCGAGGGAGGCCTCGGCGATCTCGACCCGCTCGTTCAGATCGAACACCGGCTGCTTGCCCGGGCTGGCCGCCACCGCCACCACCACCCGGCCGAACATCAACGATGCACGGCGCACCAAGTCCTCGTGGCCGCGCGTCATCGGGTCGAACGTGCCTGGGTAGATCACCGTGCAGCCCATCATCCTTCGTCTCTCCCCAGCAACTGATAGCACACCTGCCCGGCGCGGCCGGATCGCTGCGCCACAAACCCGCCCAGCGCCTCGACCGGCGACTCGGCCTCGACGTACACCCAGCCGGCCGGCTTCACCAGGCGGGGCAACTGCGGCGCCAGTCGCGCCAGCCAGCCTTGATGATAGGGCGGATCGAGCAGCACCAGATCGTACCCCTGCGGCGCCGACGTGGCGAATTTTAGCGCATCGCCGCGAATCACCTCCACCTGCGTCGCCACCAGCGTGCGCACATGTTGCTGCAGCACCGCAACGGCGCGCGGATTGCACTCTACCATGGTCACCCGCCCGGCCCCGCGCGAAGCCGCTTCGAAACCGAGCGCGCCGCTGCCGGCAAACAGGTCCAGGCAATCCCAGCCGCTCAGATCCTGCCCCAGCCAGTTGAACAGCGTCTCGCGCACCCGGTCGGGGGTCGGGCGCAGGCCGGGCAGATCGACCACCGACAGCTGACGCGAGCGCCACACCCCGGCGGTGATGCGCAGCCGGCTCAACGCGCCGGACCCGCCGCGTCGGCCGTGTCACCGTCGCCGCCGACCACCACCGTCACCAGATGCTCGGGCCGCACCCGGCGCTTGAAGGCATCGCGCACCTCCTCGACACCCAGCGCCGACACCGCGCGCGGATACGCCTCCAGCCAGTCCGCCGGCAGCCCGTAGAAGCCGATCACCGCCACATAGCCGAGCAGCTTGGCGTTCGAGTCGATGCGCAGCCCGAAGCCATTGACGATGTTGGCCTTGGCCGCCGCCAGCTCGGCCTCGCTCGGCCCTTCGTCGATGAAGCGCTGGAGGGTGTCGCGCGCCACCCGGATCGCGTCGTCCGCCTGTCCGCCGCGCGTCTGCAGCCCGATGCGGAACGGCCCGGCGACCTTCTCCGGCTCGAAATAGCTGTACACGCTGTAGGCATAACCGCGCTGCTCGCGCACCTCCTTCATCAGCCGCGACACGAAACCGCCGCCGCCCAGCACGTAGTTGCCGGTCACCAGCGCGTAGTAGTCGGGGTCGTCGCGGCGCAGGCCGGGGTGGCCGATCATCACGTGCGCCTGCGCCGCCGGATGCGCCACCCGCAAAAGCTGGCCATCCGGCATCGACGGCGCATGCAGATCAGCCGACGGCGCGCCAGCCGGCAAACCATCCAGAAGCTGCGCCGCCAACTGCTCGGCCTGTGCCCGCGTCAGATCGCCGACAATGCTCACGTGCGCCGACGCGGCGGTGTAGTGCCGCCGATGAAACGCCACCACGTCATCCCGCCCGATCGCCGCCAGCGAGGCCTCGGAACTCGCCCGCCCATAGGGGTGGTCACCGTAGATCGCGGCCATAAAATCGCGCTCGACGAGATAGCCCGGCTGGGTCTGCGCCTCTTTCAGCCCGGCCAGCGCGCGCCCCCGCTCGCGGGTCAACACCGTCTTGGGGAAGGCCGGCGAGCGCAGGATGTCGGCCAGCAAGGCCACCGCGGCCTCGCGCTCGGCGGGGCTGGAGAGCGTGCGCAGGCTGACGGTGGCGCGATCAGTCTCGGCGCTGGCACCGAACTGCGCGCCCAGGTCGGCGAAGCGGTCGGCCAGCGCGTTCTCGTCCAACGCCTGCGTGCCGGCATCAAGCAGCCCGGCGGTCAACTCGGCTAAACCGGCCTTGTCGGCCGGCGCATAGGCGCTGCCGGCCACGAAGTCGACCTGCACGTCGAGCATCGGCAAGGCGTGGGTTTCGACGAAGGAGACCCGCGCGCCGGAGGGCAGCGTCCATTGCTGGATGTCCACGCCCGCCTGCCCGACCAGCGGCGCGGCCAGCGCGGCGACCATCAGCGCGCGGCGGAGGAATGAAGTCTTCGATGACATGAACGCCTCCTCAGTGACGGGTCGGGAGCGCCGGGCGGCGCGCGGTGGCCGCCAACGGCAGGGGGTCGAGCACCACCACGGTCAGGCGCTCGTCGCCGAAGTAGCGCTGCGCCACCGATTGCACTTGCGCCGCGGTCACCGCGCGCAGCCGTTCGAGCATCACCGCCTCGTCGCGCCACGACAGGCCGATCGTCTCGAGCGCGCCGATCTCCATCGCCTGCCCCATCAGCGAATCGCGCTGGTAGACCCGGCTGGCGACCGCCTGGATCTTGACCCGTGCCAGTTCGTCGGCGCCGATGCCGTCGGCCTGGATGCGCGCGATCTCGGCGCGCAGCGCGGCCTCGAGGTCGGCGACCGTCTTGCCGTCGGCCGGCGAGCCGTCCATGTAGAACAGCGACGGACCGCGCCCGATGCCATCGTAGCCAGCCCCGGCGGACACCGCGACCTGCGTGCCGCGCACGATCTCGCGCGGGAGCCGCGCGCCGGTGTAGCCGTCGAGCACCGCCGCCAGCACTTGCAGCGCGTACACATCCTCGTCGCCCGCCGGATCGCGCAGCGTCGGCGCCGACCAGGCCATCGCGAGGTAGGGCAGCTCCGCCGGCGCGCGCACCACCGCCCGGCGCACCCCGCGCTGCGGCGGCTCCTCGATCACCGGCCGCTGCGGCAAGGCATTGGCCGCCGCGACCTTGCCGTAGGTGTCGGCGGCTTGCGCGAAGACCGTGGCGTGATCGACATCGCCCACCACCACCAGCGTGGCGTTGTTGGGCGCGTACCAGTCGCGGTACCAGCGCCG
>JAGRFO010000014.1:0-4171 GCA_020446005.1 Rhodocyclaceae bacterium
GGCACCGGCGCGGCGCCGGTGGTGGCCGAGGTGGCCAAGGAGATGGGCGTGCTCACGGTCGGCGTGGTGACCAAGCCGTTCGACTTCGAGAACCGTGACCGGGTGGCCGACAGCGGCATCGAAGAACTCTCGCGTCATGTCGATTCGCTGATCGTGGTCCTCAACGACAAGCTGATGGAAGTGCTGGGCGACGATGCCAGTCTCGAAGACGGCTTCCGCGCGGCCGACAACGTGCTGCGCAACGCGGTCGGCGGGATCGCCGAGATCATCAACATTCGCGGTCTGGTGAACGTCGACTTCCAGGACGTGCGCACGGTGATGGCCGAGATGGGCCGCGCGATGATGGGCTCGGCCGAAGCCGAAGGCATCGACCGCGCGCGCATCTCCGCCGAACAGGCCGCCGCCAGCCCGCTGCTCGAAGGCGTCGAGCTGTCCGGCGCGCGCGGCGTGCTGATCAACATCACCGCCAGCAAAACGCTGAAAATGTCGGAAGTGAAGGAAGCGGTGAATACCGTGCGCGCCTTCGCCGCCAAGGACGCCTTCGTGATCTACGGCACCGTCTTCGACGAGTCGATGGAAGACCGCATGCGCGTCACCGTGGTGGCCACCGGGCTGGGTCATCCGGTCGCCGCCAGCAAGCCGGTGATGCAGGTGGTACAGGGGACCGGTACCTACGGTCCGGGCGATACCGGGGTGACCGGCGCGGACATGCCGGCGGTGATCCGCAACGGCCGGCGCAACACGGTGGAAGCCATGAGCGCCAGCGGCGTGGGCACTCTGGACATCCCGGCTTTTCTGCGCAAGCAGGCTGACTGAGCCCCAATCAGTCCGCCCGCACGGGCGCCCGAAGTGTGGACGATGCCTCCCGTCCGCGCTTCGGGTGCCCGTCTGCATTCAGGGGGCGTGATAAAATCGCCACGTTCGTCGGGGGCGCACCGGTCTGCATGGCGTGCGCCGGCCTCAAATTTTCAAGGTGATGATGGTCTCCATGATCAAACAGCGCACGCTCAAGAGCACGATTTCCGCCACCGGGGTGGGCTTGCACGGTGGCAAGAAGGTCACCCTGGTGCTGCGCCCCGCCGCGCCGGACAGCGGCATCACCTTTCACCGCGTCGACCTCGATCCGCCCGTCAGCATGCCCGCCGACCCCTATGCGGTGGTCGACACCCGGATGTGCTCCGGCCTGCAGAATGGCGAGGCCAAGGTCGGCACGGTCGAGCATCTCATGTCCGCACTGGCCGGGCTGGGGGTGGACAATGCGCATATCGACGTCGACGCGCCCGAGATTCCCATTCTGGATGGCAGCGCCGGCCCCTTCGTGTTCCTGATCCAGTCCGCCGGGCTCGAAGAGCAGAAGGCCCCCAAGCGCTTCCTGCGCGTCAAGAAAGCCGTCGAATACAAGGAAGACGACAAGTGGGTGCGGCTCGAGCCTTACGATGGCTTCAAGCTGAGCTTTTCGATCGTGTTCAATCATCCTGCGATTGCGCGTACCGGCACCTCGGTCAGCGTCGATTTTGCCGAGCACTCCTACGCGCGCGATGTGGCGCGGGCGCGCACCTTCGGTTTCACCCAGGATGTCGAATTCCTGCGCGCCAACAACCTCGGGCTGGGCGGCAGTCTTGAGAACGCCATCGTGATGGACGAGCACCGCATCCTCAACGCCGAGGGGCTGCGCTACGGCGACGAGTTCGTCAAACACAAGGTGCTCGACGCGATCGGCGATCTCTACCTTGCCGGCCATCCCCTGCTGGCGTCGTACTCGGCCTTCAAGGCCGGTCATGCCATGAACAACCAGATCCTGCGTGTCCTGCTCGCCGACGAGAGCGCATGGGAAATCGTCACCTTCGACGCCGACAGCCGTCCCGCGCCCGGCGTCAGCGGCATGTTCGAGCCGGTCTGGGGCTAAACCGTGTTTGTGCTGCGCGCCGTGGCCGCGCTGGCCCTGATCGGGATTGGCGGGGCGATGGTGCTCTACCTGCTCTCCGGCGACCGGCGCTACCGCGCGATGGCGTGGACCTTCTCCAAGGTCGGGCTGGTCGTGGTGCTGGTGTTTCTCGCCCTGCTGGTCATCGAGCGCCTGCTCGCGCCGATGCTCTAGGGGCTGTCCCGTCAGGGGTGGCGCGGCGGCCGGGCAATGGACGAACGGTCATCCATTTTTGCCTGATGAGCCTAGAATAACCTTATCAGCAATAGGTTATTGCGGTGTGCGGGGCTCGATGCGATGGAATATGCCTTCACCGATGTGTTTGATATTCCCGCCCTGACCAAGCTGTGCCAGAGCTTCACCGATATCGACGGGGTGGTGACGGCGCTGCTTGATCTCGACGGCAAGGTGCATGTGGCGACTGGCTGGCAGGACGTGTGCACCCAGTTTCACCGCAAGAACCCCGCCACCGCTTGCCGCTGCACGGAGAGCGACACCTTTCTCGCGGGCCAGCTCGAACAGGGCTGCGAGTACAACGTCTACCGCTGCAAGAACGGGTTGGTCGATGTCGCTGTGCCGGTGATGGTCAATGGCAAGCATGTCGCCAACTTCTTTACCGGGCAGTTCTTCTTCGAACCGCCCGACCTCGACTATTTCGCCCAGCAAGCCAAGGAATTCGGTTTCGACGAGTCGGCTTATCTGGAGGCGCTACGTCGTGCCCCGGTCTACTCGGAAGAACACATCAAGGTGAATCTGGCCTTTCTGGTCAAATTGACTCAGGTCATCGGCGAGATGGGTGAAGACCGGCTGGCCAAGCTCGAAGCCAACAAGCAGCTCGCCGTGATGGCGACCACCGACAGCCTGACGGGCATCCCCAACCGCGCCCATTTCATCGAAAAAGCCAAGCACCACCTGCAGCTTGCCGCCCGCAATGGATCCCCGCTGACCTTGTTGATGATGGACCTGGACCACTTCAAGGACATCAACGATGCCCATGGTCACCAGGCCGGCGATGCCGTTCTTCAGGCATTTGCCGCGTTCGTGCGGACCCTGGTACGCAAGAGCGATGTGTTCGGGCGGGTCGGTGGTGAGGAATTTTGCGTGGTGCTGCAAAACACCGATGAAAAAGGTGGCGCGATCTTCGCCGAGCGCCTGCGCCGCGGGGTCGAGGCCCTGCGCGTTCCCTTCAATGGGCAGCGCATCGGCGTCACCGTCAGCATCGGTTTGGCCCGCTTGGATGGCGATGACAATTTCCAGTCCCTGTTTAGCAAGGCGGATCAGGCGATGTACCGGGCCAAGGCACAGGGCCGCAACCGAATGATGCGCTACGACCAAGCCGCCTGAACTGGCCGCGGCTAGGTCTCTTCCTCGCCGCGGCTGTGGCGGACGAAGCGTTCCAGCGCCGCGCGCAGCGGATCGTCGGATGGCAGAGTGGCGGCCAGTGTGTCCATGCCGGCGCGGGTGCGCTGGCTGATGGCGCGGACCGTCACCGGTCGGGCCTCCGGTCTGATCCGCTGGGCCGGGCGGGTCGCGATCCGGATCGCCGCCAGCACGACGCCCTGCCCGGCAAGGGCGTTGAGCAGTTGAGGCGCGCACTGACGCAACTTGGCAGCCACCGCGCCGCTGTCGGCGTGAATCAGCAAGGTGTCGCCCTTCAGGTTGGCGACGTGGCACAGCCCGGCCAGATGGTCCGGCAGGGCCGTCTCGACCAAGCGCTGCAGGGCGCCCAGCCGCTCGGCGTGAGCGTGCAGGCTCTCCAGCGCGGAGCCTGTGCCGGCGAAGCGATGCAGGGGCTGTGTCATGGGGTCGAGTGACGCATTTCAAGGCCTGTCGGGCAGGGTGTGCACGGCGACGAGCCTGTCATGGCCGCCGTGCTAGTATTCGCATTTTGCCCCATCTGCCCCTGCCCAGACATGATTTCCGGACTTCTCAAGAAAGTATTCGGTAGCCGCAACGACCGGCTGATCCGCCAGTATTCCAAAAGCGTTCGGGCGATCAATGCGCTTGAGCCGGCCATGGAGGCTTTGTCGGACGCCGAGCTGCGCGCCAAGACCGACGAATTCCGCAGCCGCATCGCCGATGGCGCGTCGCTCGACAGCGTACTGGTCGAGGCCTTCGCGGTGGTGCGCGAAGCCGCCCGGCGGGTGCACGGTATGCGCCACTTCGACGTGCAGATGGTCGGCGGCATGGTGTTGCACGACGGCAAGATCGGCGAGATGCGCACCGGCGAGGGCAAGACCCTGGTCG
>JAGRFO010000014.1:4222-4348 GCA_020446005.1 Rhodocyclaceae bacterium
TGAACGACTACCTGGCCCGCCGCGATGCCGAATGGATGGGGCGGATCTACGGTTTTCTGGGGCTCTCCGTCGGGGTCAATGTGGCCGGCTTGAGCGAAGCGGACAAGCAGGCCGCCTACGCCGCCG
>JAGRFO010000172.1 GCA_020446005.1 Rhodocyclaceae bacterium
ACGCCGGCGGCATGGAGCTTGGCGTCTTGCACGCTCGGGCGGCGGACCGGTATCGGGGGAAGGTGGCGCGGTTGACGGGGCGGGAACCCGCGACCCCCGGCGTGACAGGCCGGTATTCTAACCAACTGAACTACCACTCCCCGCCGTGATTTTTGCGCTGGTGGGTGCTGACGGGTTCGAACCGCCGACATTCGCCTTGTAAGGGCGACGCTCTACCAACTGAGCTAAGCACCCGCGCCCGGGCCGTGCCCGAAAGCGCGTCAGTTTAATGCATCCTTGAGGGCTTTGCCAGCGCGGAACTTGGGCACCTTGGCCGACTTGATCTTGATCGAGGCGCCGGTGCGCGGGTTGCGCCCGGTGCGTGCGGCGCGCTTGCCGACGTAAAACGTGCCAAAACCGACCAGCGTGACCGTGCCCCCTTTTTTGAGTGCTTTGGTCACTGCCGCCACGGCGGCATCCAGCGCACGGCCGGCGGCGGCTTTCGAGAGGTCAGCATCGCTGGCAATCTGATCAATCAGCTCGGATTTGTTCACAGAGGTCACCTTCCATTTTTAGTGTAGTGAGCAAGTTATTTGGTTAGCGCCGCCTGAAATCCTCAGCCGACATCGCTCTTGCATAGCGCACGGCCGTTATAGCTCGCTGGTTTTAACACTGTCAAGGCGCGGCGCAGCGAAGAAAACTGGCTTGAAAGCAGCCCCAATCCGCCCCTTCGGAAGATACAAAAAAGCCCCGTTCTGGCGGCCGGGGCTTGGGCGGCTGACGCCGCAGTTCATGCTGTTGCAACATTTTCATTCAACTTCATTGATCCACGCCTGCTGGATGGCCTCCAGAATCCGCTCGCCGCAGCGCTGAGGGTCGTCGTCGAAGCCGGGCAGATCGAGCACCCAGCGCATCAGGTCCACAAAATTGACTTGCGCCGGATCGGTCTCCGGGCGCGCTTCGGAGAGCTCGATCGCGATCTCTTCCACATCGGTCCACTTCATCAGTGACTCCCCTCGCTCACCATGTTGATGGTGTATTTCGGAATCTCGACCACCAGCGTTTGCTCCTGCACCCGGGCCTGACAAGAGAGGCGCGAATTGGGCTCCAGCCCCCAGGCCTTGTCGAGCAGGTCTTCTTCCGTCTCGTCGGCCTCGGCGAGCGACCCGAACCCCTCGCGGACGATGACGTGGCAGGTCGTGCACGCGCAACTCTTCTCGCAGGCGTGTTCGATGTCGATGTCGTTGGCGAGCAGGGCGTCGCAAATGGTCTGCCCCGATTCGGCTTCGATCACCGCCCCTTCCGGACACAATTCGACATGCGGCAAGACAACAATCTGCGTCATTTCAAACCTTCAACTCATCAACTTTCTGACCGGCCAGCGCCGACCGGATGCTTTTGTCCATGCGCCGCGCGGCGAATGCGTCGGTCGCCCGGCCGGCGGTGTCGAGCGCCGAGCGCAGCGTCTTGGGATCATTGCCCGCGACCGCATCGCGCAGCGCATCCAGCGCAAGGCCGACCGAGGCTTGTTCGGCCGCGTCGAGCAGTTCGCCATCCGCTGCCAGCGCCTGCTCAACCGCCTCGATCAGGCGCTGGCCCTCGACCTGCAACTCGCGCAACACGCGCATCCGCGCATCGTCACCGGCATGTTCGAAACCAGACTGCAACATGCCGGCAATTTCATCGTCGCTCAATCCATAGGACGGTTTCACGCTGATTGCCGCCTCCACGCCGGAGGTGGTTTCGCGCGCGCTGACCGCCAGCAGACCATCCGCATCGACCTGAAAGGTGACCCGGATGCGCGCCGCGCCGGCCACCATCGGCGGAATACCGCGCAGCTCGAAACGCGCCAGCGAGCGGCAGTCCGACACCAGCTCGCGCTCGCCTTGCACCACATGGATCGCCATCGCACTCTGGCCGTCCTTGAAGGTGGTGAACTCCTGCGCCTTGGCGACCGGAATGGTGGAATTGCGCGCGATCACCTTCTCGACCAGCCCGCCCATGGTCTCCAGCCCCAGCGACAGCGGAATCACGTCGAGCAGCAGCCAGTCGTCCACCGCCGCCCGATTGCCGGCCAGCACGTTGGCCTGCATGGCGGCGCCAAGGGCCACTACTTTGTCGGGGTCGAGATTGGTCAGCGGCGTCTGGCCGAAAAAATCCCCAACGGCGCGCTGGATGTGCGGCATCCGCGTCGCCCCGCCCACCATCACCACGCCTTTGACTTCGTCCGCCGACAGCCCGGCATCGCGCAAGGCCTTGCGCACCGGCGTCAGCGTCTTGCCGACCAGGGTCTGGGTGATGTCTTCGAAGATCTCGCGGGTCAGCACCAGATCGATTTTTTCACCGCTCTTCAAGGTGGCTTGCAGCGGCACCCGGTCAACACCAGAGAGTTGCTCCTTGGCGCTACGGGCGAGCATCAGCAGGCGGCGGGCATCGCTGTCGGCCAGCGGCGCGAGCTTGGACTGATCGAGCATCCAGCAGAACACCCGATGATCGAAATCGTCCCCGCCGAGTGACGCATCGCCATTGGTGGCAATCACTTCGAAAATGCCGCGCGACAGCCGCAGGATCGAGATGTCGAAGGTGCCGCCGCCCAGATCGTAGATCGCGTAGACGCCTTCGGCACCATTGTCGAGACCGTAAGCGACGGCCGCCGCGGTCGGTTCGTTGAGCAGGCGCAGGACCTTGATGCCGGCCAGTCGCGCGGCGTCCTTGGTGGCCTGACGCTGGGCATCGTCGAAGTAGGCCGGCACGGTGATCACCGCCCCCACCAATGCGCCGCCGAGGCTGTCTTCGGCGCGCTGGCGCAAACTCGCCAGAATCTGTGCCGAGACCTCGACCGGACTCTTGAGCCCTCCGGCGGTGCGCAGCCGGACCATGCCGTCGGTGTCGGAAAAATCGTAGGGCATCGACTCGATGTGGGCCACATCCTTGACCCCGCGCCCCATGAAGCGCTTGACCG
>JAGRFO010000173.1:0-557 GCA_020446005.1 Rhodocyclaceae bacterium
GCCGAGGCCTTGCCCGCGCCGATCACCACCAGTCGGCCGCGGACCGGCGGCAGGCTGTCGATGGCCGCGGCAATGCGCTGCGCCGGGTCGGCGGCGGCGAGCGCGGCGTCGAACAGGGTGATGAGTTGTTGTCTGGGGCTTGGCATCGCGGTGTGTCCAGCGTCGGGAGAATGCATGATTGCCCGCTGCGCGGTGGGCCGCAAGCCGGATCGAGGTGGTGAACGCAAAACGCCACCGCGGGCGGTGGCGTTGGGCGCAAGGTGGCGGTGTTCAGCCGCGGCGCATGGCGTCGAAGAACTCTCCGTTGCTCTTGGTCTGCTTGACCTTGTCGAGCAGGAATTCCATCGCGTCGATGTCGTCCATGCCGTAGAGCAGCTTGCGCAGGATCCACATTTTCTGCAGCACGTCGGGCTTCATCAGCAGCTCTTCGCGGCGGGTACCCGAGCGGTTGACGTTGATTGCCGGGTAGACCCGCTTCTCGGCCATGCGGCGGTCGAGGTGCAGTTCCATGTTGCCGGTGCCCTTGAATTCTTCGTAGATCACGTCGTCCATGCGGC
>JAGRFO010000173.1:606-11067 GCA_020446005.1 Rhodocyclaceae bacterium
CCGCCTTCCTCGATGTTGCGCGCGGCGCCGAAGAAGCGCTTGGGCTTTTGCAGCGCGTTGGCGTCCACGCCGCCGGTGAGCACCTTGCCGGAGGCCGGCACGACGGTGTTGTAGGCGCGGGCGAGGCGGGTCAGCGAGTCGAGCAGGATGACCACATCCTTCTTGTGCTCGACCAGGCGCTTGGCCTTTTCGATGACCATCTCGGCCACCTGCACGTGACGCGAGGCGGGCTCGTCAAAGGTGGAGGCGACCACCTCGCCCTTCACCGAGCGCTGCATCTCGGTCACTTCCTCCGGGCGCTCGTCGATCAGCAGGACGATCAGGACCACGTCGGGGTGGTTGGCGGTGATGGCGTGGGCGATGTTCTGCAACATCACCGTCTTGCCGGTTTTCGGCGGCGCCACCAGCAGGCCGCGCTGGCCCTTGCCGATCGGGGCGATCATGTCGATGACGCGGGAGGTGACGTTCTCGCCGCCCTTCATGTCGCGTTCGAGTTGCAGGCACTGGGTCGGGTGCAGCGGGGTGAGGTTCTCGAACAGGATCTTGTGCTTGCACGCTTCGGGCGGCTCGCCGTTGATCTTGTCGACCTTGACCATCGCGAAGTAGCGCTCGCCATCCTTGGGGGTGCGGATCTCGCCCTCGATGGTGTCGCCGGTGTGCAGGTTGAAGCGGCGGATCTGCGAGGGCGACACGTAGATGTCGTCGGTGCCGGCGAGGTAGGAGATGTCCGGCGAGCGCAGAAAGCCGAAGCCGTCCGGCAGCACTTCCATCACCCCGTCACCGAAGATCGGCTCGCCTTTTTTCGCACGGTTCTTGAGCAGCGCGAACACGAGCTCCTGTTTGCGCAGCCGGTTGGCGCCGTCGATGCCGTTGGCTTGCGCCATCTCCAGCAATTCGCTGACGTGGAGTGCTTTGAGCTCCGAAAGTTGCATAGTGATCTGTCGTGTGGGAATGAAACGTGAACGGGTGTGCGGCAAGGCCGGCAGGACACACTGGGGAGGAAGGACTGCCGCGACGCCGGGGGTAAGTGGGCTGAGGGCCCTTGGCGGGCGTCGCGGGAAAAAACTGTGGGGCGGAATCTAGCCCGATCAGAGGTTGCTGTCAATGAACGCGGTGAGCTGTGACTTGCTCAGCGCGCCGACCTTGGTGGCCTCGACGTTGCCGCCCTTGAACAGCATCAGCGTCGGAATGCCGCGGATGCCGAACTTGGCGGGGGTGTCCTGATTCTCGTCGATGTTCAGTTTGGCGACTTTCAGCTTGCCTTCGTATTCCTTGGCCACCTCGTCGAGAATCGGCGCGATCATCTTGCACGGGCCGCACCACTCGGCCCAGTAGTCCAGCAGGACGGGCGTTGCGGATTGCAGGACCTCGGCGTCGAAAGTGCCGTCGGTGACGTAATGGATATGCTCGCTCATGGTTCCTCGCATCAGGGCTGATGAGTATTTTCGGTCGGGAAACGGCCCGCTGTGGGCCGGTGTTCGGGAAGGGCGAATCGACTATGATGCGCCTCGAACAGGTGTTGTTGCGGGGACGTTATGCTAAGCGAACCCGCGCGTCAAGCTGGGTGATGCCCTGAGTCAATTGCTGCGACGCCGCAAAACCTCGATCGCGCTATAGTCGGACTTGCAGATACGCCCCCGTGCGAGCCGTGCGGGGCGCCCCGGGGGACAATTGGAGAACGGAACAAAATGACTTACGTGGTCACTGAAGCCTGCGTCAAATGCAAGTACACCGACTGTGTGGACGTGTGCCCGGTCGACTGTTTTCACGAAGGTCCCAACTTTCTGGTGATCGACCCCGAGGAGTGCATCGATTGCACCCTCTGCGTGGCTGAATGTCCGGTTGAGGCGATCTATGCGGAAGACGATGTGCCCGACGATCAGCAGGCATTCATCGCCCTCAACGCCGAACTTGCCGCTCAGTGGAAGGTGATCGTCGAGCGCAAGGACCCGCTGCCCGATGCCGATGACTGGGCCAAGGTCAAGGACAAGCGCGAGCTGCTGGAGCGCTGAGCGGCGGTCGCCGTGGTGAGCGTCGCGCACCATTGCCTGCCGCCCGGCGGCGACTTTGTGCCGGCCTGTGCGCGGCTGTTGCTGGCGCAGGATGCAGGGCCGGACCTGACCGCCTGGCGGGTGGTTGTCCCCAACCTGATGATCGCGCCGGACTTCAAGCGCGCGCTGGCGGATGCGGCGGGCCGCAAGCTGCTGCTGCCGCCGGTCGAGACCCTGCAGGTCCACCTGTCGCGCTGGGTCCAACATCACGGCGCGCTGTCCGATCACCGCCGCCAGTTCGCGCTGTATTACCAGTTGTGCGCGCGCCGCTGGTTCGATCAGGGCAACCTGTGGGCGCTGTGCGCCGAGTTCATCGCCCTGTTCGACGAGCTCACCGAGCATGGCGCCCGCCTGCCGGACGACCTCGACGCGCTGGCGGCGCAACTCGCGGCGGCCTATCAGGCTCGGGAAGGCAGCGCGCTGCGCTTTGAAGCCAGCGTGGTGCACCAGCTGTGGTTTGCCGAAAGCGCCGGTCCGCCCTCGCTCACCGCCGCCCGATTGCTGGCCGCCGCGGCGTGGACGCGCAGCGCCCCCAATCCGCTGCTGGTGATCGCCGAAGGGCCGTTGCCGGCGCCTTGGCAGGGGTGGCTGGCGGCGCATGCCGAGCGCGCGCCGGTGATCGTCTGCGAGGCCGATCGCCAGTGCAGCGCCGACCCGGTCCTGGCGCTGCTCGGCGCCGCCTGGCCGGCGGCGGCCGACGATGCGCTCAAGACCCGCGCTGCCGATTTGCCCGAAGATGCCGCCGCCGCACTGCGCTTGCAGTTGTGCGTTGCCGACTCGCTGGAGCAGGAAGCCCACGCGGTGGCCGCCGCGGTGCGCCAAGCGCTGCGCGAGGGCGCACACTCGATCGCGATGGTGGCGGTCGACCGGATGACCGCCCGGCGCGCCCGCGCGCTGCTCGAACGCGATGCGATCCTGGTCGAGGACGAATCCGGCTGGAAGTTGTCCACCACCCGCGCCGCCGCGCTGCTCGACGCGATTCTCGAAGTGTTCGCACGCGATGCCTACCACCGCGACCTGATCGATCTGTGCAAATCGCCCTTCGTGTTTGGCGATCTGCCGGCCGACGCGCGTCAGGACGCGGTGCTGGCCCTCGAACGGGCAATCAACGAAGCCGAGCTGATCGGTGGACTGGATGCGCTGGCGGCCCTCCCCATCGACAACGAACACGCGCCGTCGCTGATCGCCCGGCTGAGGGCCGGCAAGGTTGTCTTTGCGCTCACCGCCGCGCCGCCGCAGCGCTGGTTCCAGCGGCTCCTCGACGCGCTCAATGCGCTCGGCGCGTGCGACCCGCTGCGGGCCGACGCGGCCGGTCAGGTGCTGCTCGAATGGATCGACGCGCGCATCGACGAACTCGCCGGCGAGGCCTGCATGCTCGACTTCGACGAGTGGCGCGCGTGGCTCGAGGCGCGACTCGACGAGGCGCTGTTCCGCGATCGCAGCATCCGTAGCCCGGTGGTGATGACCCATCTGCCGGCCTGCCGCCTGCGCGGCTTCGACCTCGCCATCGTGATCGGTGCCGATAGCGCGCAGCTGTGCGCCAGCGACGTGCGGCCGGTGTTCGTGCATGAGGGCGTGCGGCAGGAGCTCGGCCTGCCCGGCATGGTCAGCGCGCGCGAGCGCCTGCGCGACGATCTGGCCGGCCTGGTCGCCGCCTGTGGACGGGTGATGTTCACCTGGCAAAAAGACAAGGCCGGCGAGCCGTGCCAGCTCGCCGCCGACCTCGACCTGCTCGATCTGGCGCACACCCTGCGTTTTGGCGTCAGCCTGGTGTCGCCCGCCGCGCCGGTGCCGATGCCGCCGGTGACCGCTGCCGGGCAGCGCGTGCCCGCGCCGGTGTTGCCGCCCGGGCTGCGTCCGACGCAGGTGTCGGCCTCCGGCTACAGCGCGCTGGTGGGCTGTCCATACCAGTATTTCATCCGTTTCGTGCTCGGGCTGGACGAAGCCGCGACGGTCAGCGAAACGATGGAAAAACAGCACTACGGGGCGCTGGTGCACACGGTGCTGGAGCAGTTCCACGCGCGCTATCCGGTGATCAGCGGCCACGATCCGGCGGAGTTGCTCGCCGCGCTGGAGGCGATTAGCCAGGCCGTGTTTGCCGCGCGGCTGGCGGCCAATTTCATGGAGCACGCGTGGCTGCTGCGCTGGCGCCAGCAGTGGTCCGCTTATCTCGACTGGCAGCGCGCGCGGGAGGCCGCCGGCTGGCGCTATCAGGCTGGCGAGCGCGATCTGCGTCGTGCGCTGGCGCTGGCCGACGGTGCCCCCCTGACCCTGCGCGGACGCATCGACCGCCTCGACGTGCGCAGCGACGGCGCGCTGGCGGTGCTCGACTACAAAACCCGCGACCGCAGCGCACTCGCCAAAGCGGTGAACGATCCCGAAGACATCCAGCTGGCGGTGTATGCCGCGCTGGCCGGCGCGGCGGTGAGCGAGGCCGGCTACGTGTCGCTCGATGGCGAGCGCACCGAAACCTTGGCGGTGGCGGACCCGGCGGCGGCCGTGGCGGCCCAGCTGGCGCGGCTGGTCAGCCTGTTCGAACAGCTCGGCGCAGGTGTCCCGCTGGTCGCCAACGGTGTCAGCCCGGTCTGCGACGGGTGCGTGGCGCGCGGCGCCTGCCGCAAGGATTATCACGATGGCTGACGACTTCGTTCGCACCGCGCTCGATCCGGCGCGCAGCGTGGTGGTCGAGGCCTGCGCCGGCAGCGGCAAGACCTGGCTGCTGGTCTCGCGCATCCTGCGCATCCTGCTCGACGGTGCGCGCCCGGGCGACATTCTGGCGATCACCTACACCCGCAAGGCGGCGCGCGAGATCGAGGGGCGCCTGCGCAAGTGGCTGCGCGAGCTGGCCAGCATGGACGATGCTGCGGCGTGCGATTTCCTGATCGAGCGCGGGCTGACCGTGGCCGAGGCGCTGGCCGCGCTGCCACGGGCGCGGCTGCTGATCGAGCGCGTCGAGCAGGCCAGCCCGACGATGACCATCACCACCTTTCACGGCTGGTTCGGGCGGATTCTCGGCGGCGCCAGCCTGCGCTCCGGGGTCGCCGGCTTTGCCCTCGCCGAGGCCGGGCGCACGCTGCTCGATGAGGCCTGGGGGCTGTTCGCCCGCCGCTGCGCGCGCGATCCTGACAGCGCCGCCGCGCGCGGCCTGACCGAACTGTTCGAGACCTTCGGCCGGCACAACACCCGCGCCTTGCTCGACGCCTTCGTGGCACGGCGCGCGGAGTGGCAGGTGTATGCCGGTGATGGCGACGTGGGGGGCGCGATCGCACGCATCGCCACCGATCTGGGCGCGACCTCCGACGACGACGCGCTGGCGGCGTTCTTCGATGTGCCGAACCTGGATGAGCAACTGACCCGCTACGCCACCGCGCTGGCGCGCAATACCGCCACAGATGAGGGCCTGGGTGTGTTGCTGACAGACGCGCTGGCGTTGGAGGCTCAGGACGCGCGGTTTGAGGCTTTGGTGCCGGTCTTCATTACCACCAGCACCGGCACCGCGTGCGCGCGCAAACGCAAATCTTCGGCCGCGCAGGCCGGACGGCTGGGGGTAGACGGCGAGACCGAATTTCTGCGCGACCACGCCGAGCTGTGCGAGCGGGTGCTGGGTTGCCTTGGCGCGCGCGAGGACGTGCGGGTGCTGGCCTTCAACGCCGCCGCGCTGCATGCCGGCTCGGCATTGCTCGATGTGTTCGCGGATTTCAAGCGCAGCCGCCGGGTGATGGATTTTGACGACCTGGAGGTCCAGGTCGATCGCCTGCTCGCCGACGAGGATCTGGCCCCCTATCTGCAGGCGCGGCTCGATGCGCGTTACCGCCATGTCCTGCTCGACGAGTTTCAGGACACCAATCCGCTGCAATGGCGCATCCTGCTCGCCTGGCTGTCGGCCTACGAGCGTGACAGCTGGCGGCCGTCGATCTTTCTGGTGGGAGACCCCAAACAATCGATCTACCGCTTCCGGCGCGCCGATGCCCGCATTTTCGGCCACGCATCCGGATGGCTGAACAGCCATTTCGACGCCGTTCATCTGCCCAACACCCAGACCTGGCGCAACGCCCCGGCGATCGTCGAGGTGGTCAATCAGGTGTTTGCCGATCTGCCGGATTTTGTCGGTTTCAGCGCCCAGCAGGCGCGCCAAACCAAGCTGCCGGGCGAGGTGATGCTGCTGCCGCTGGTCGAGCCGCCCGTCGCCGCGCCGGCGGCTGTGGCCGAGGCGGTAGAGGCGCTGCGCGATCCGCTGCACACGCCGAAGGTGGCGGACGAGCATCTGGCGCGTCGCGAGGAGGCGCGCCAGATGGTGGCCGTCCTGCAGGCGCGGGTCGGGCGCACGCGCATCGAGACCGGGTTTGGCCCGCGCCCGCTGCGCTGGGGGGACGTGCTGATCCTGACCCGCAAGCGCAGCATCCTGCCCGAGTATGAGCGCGCGCTGCGCGAGGCCGGGGTGCCCTATCTGAGCATCAGCCGCGGGCAGTTATTGACCACCCTGGAAGCGGCGGACCTGATCGCGCTGCTTTCTTTCCTGACCACGCCATCGGACGACATGGCGCTGGTGCATACCCTGCGCGCGCCGCTGTTCGGCTGTGCCGACGAGTTTCTGATGACGCTGGCGGCGCGCGACGAGGCGCACTGGTGGCTGCGCCTGCAGGCGCAGGCGGCGGCGGACGAGACGGCGGCTGCGATGGTGGCGCGGCTGGCGGAGTGGATCGGGTTGGCGGCGCGCCTGCCGGTGCACGATCTGCTCGATGCGATCTATCACCAGGGCGATCTCATGGCCGCCTACCGGCGCAGCGTGCCGCCGGCGATGTGGCACGGCGTGTGCGCCAATCTGGACGCTTTTCTGGCGTTGGCGCTGGCGCTCGATGGTGGGCGCTTTCCCAGCCTGCCGCGCTTCGTGGCGGAGCTCAAGCGGCTGGGTGCCGCCGGCGATGACGAGGCGCCCGACGAGGGCACCCTGGCCGAGAGCGGCGATGGCGGGCGGCTGCGGATCATGACCGTGCATGGCGCCAAGGGGCTGGAGGCGCCGCTGGTGTGGCTGATCGACGCCAACAACATGCACCAGCCCGCCGACAATTACCAGCCGCTGCTCGACTGGCCAGTGGGGGCGGATGCGCCGGCGCATTTTTCGCTCCACGCCAGCAGCAAGCTCAAGGGGCGCGCGCGCGACGCGGTGTTTGACGCCGAGGCGGCGGCCCAGGCGCGTGAGACGCTCAACCTGCTGTACGTGGCGATCACCCGGGCGGCGCAGATTTTTGTCGCCAGCGGCTCGGCCAAAAAGAGCGCGGACAGGAGCGCCCAGGTCGAGAGCCATTACCAGCGCCTGCGCGCCGCGCTGGACGCGTTGGGCGAGGCGGGTTGCGACCGCTTCGGCGGTCTACCCGAAGCGGCCGAGACCATCGTCGAGGCAGCGACCGGGGCCGCTGAGGGGGGCGTGGCATGGCGGCCGGCATTGCCGGTCGGGGTGCGTCGCGAGGCGACCGAGACGTCCGCCGGGGCCGCCTTCGGGGTGGCGATGCACGCCTTGATCGAAGCCCGCACCAGCGCCGGCGTGGCGCTGCCGGCGGGGCTGGACGCGGCGGTCCATGCCGCCGCCAGCGCGATCCTCGATGCGCCGGACATGCGGCGCTTTTTCGATGCGGGCTGCCATGTCGCGGCCTATAACGAGGTTGAGGTCATGCAGGTCGATGGTCGCCTCGGTCGCATCGACCGGCTGGTGGTGTTCGATGACGCGGTGTGGGTGCTGGACTACAAGAGCGGTCGCGCTGACGCCGAATTGCTCGGGCGCTACCGCGATCAATTGCGTGACTATTGCGCGGCGGTGGATGGTCTGTTTGGCGCGCGGCCGGTGCGGGCGATGCTGGTGTTTGCCGACGGGACGCGCGAGACCGTGTAGCCGCGTGTGCGGGATGTGCCTGACTTTCGCGCAAATGCGCAATCGACTACCATCCGTTACGACAAAGCGCACCATTGTGGCGCATACCAATCAGCAAGGGGTTCGAGATGCAGGTCAGTGAAATTCTGGCGATCAAGGGTAAGGTGCTCTACACGATCGCCCCCACGCGCAGTCTGTCGGAGGCGGTGGCCATCATGAACGAGCAGGATGTCGGCTCGCTGGTGGTGTTCGAGCACGGCCGGATGGTGGGGATGCTCACCTTCCGCGAAGTGCTCCACGGCGTGCAGGCCGGCGGGGCGGCGTGGGGGGCGCGCACGGTGGCCGAGGCGATGCTGCGCGAGCCCCTGTCGGCCAGCCCCAACATGGCGCTCGACGAGTTGCGCCGTCACATGATCGACCACCATCAGCGCTACATGCCGGTGATGGATGAGGGTACCTTGCTCGGCGTGATCTCGTTTCACGATGTCGCCAAGGCGGTGCTCGAGGAACAGAGTTTCGAGAACCGCATGCTGAAGAACTACATTCGCAACTGGCCCGAGGAAAGCGAAGAGGCCTGAATGTGAACAACGCACCGGCGAGCGTCTCAGGGGGGCGATCGCCGGCGTGGATGCCGGCCGGCAAGGCGGGCGTGCCCGGAGGCACCTGGAGGAGACACGATGGACAAGATCTGGCTCAAGAGCTACCCCCCTGATGTTCCCGCCGACATCGACGTGGCGCAGTTCCGCTCGATCGGGGACATGTTCCTGCAAAGCTGCCGGCAGTTCGCCGGGCGCACCGCCTACATCAACATGGGCAAAGGCCTCAGTTTTGCCGATCTTGAGCGGCTGACCGCCGACTTTGCCGCCTACCTGCAGTGCGAGCTCAAATTGCCGCCGGGCAGCCGTGTTGCGCTGATGATGCCCAACGTGCTGCAGTACCCGATCGCCATGTACGGCGCCTTGCGCGGCGGCTATACGGTGGTCAACTGCAATCCGCTCTACACCCCGCGCGAGCTGGAGCACCAGTTGAAGGATTCCGGCGCGGAGGCGATCGTGATCCTCGACAATTTCGCCCACACCCTCGAACAGGTGCGCGGCGCGGTGCCGCTCAAGCACGTGGTGGTGACGCGCATGGGCGACATGCTCGGCGGCCTCAAGGGCGGGCTGGTCAATTTCGTGGTCAAGCACGTCAAGAAGATGGTGCCGGCGTGGTCGCTGCCGGGGCATGTGCGCTTTGGCGAGATCATGGAGATCGGCGCCGGACATGCGTTTACCCCGGTCGAGGTGGGCCACGACGACATCGCCTATCTGCAATACACCGGCGGGACCACCGGGGTGGCCAAGGGGGCGATGCTCACCCATCGCAACATCATCGCCAACCTGCAGCAGGCGCATGCCTGGATCGGGCCTTTCCTGAGCGAAGGCGGCGAGGTCATCATCACCGCCTTGCCGCTCTATCACATCTTTTCGCTCACTGCGAACTGCCTGACTTTTTTCAAGATCGGCGCGACCAATGTGCTGATCACCAATCCGCGCGACATTCCCGGCTTTGTGAAGGAACTGGGCAAGACCCGCTTCACGGTGATCACCGGGGTGAACACCCTGTTCAACGCGCTGCTCAATCACCCCGATTTCAAGTCGCTCGACTTCTCCAGCCTGCGCATTGCCCTCGGTGGCGGGATGGCGGTGCAGCAGGCGGTGGCGAATCGCTGGCGCGAAGTCACCGGCAAGCCGCTGATCGAGGCTTACGGGCTGACCGAAACCTCGCCGGCGGTATGCATCAACCCGCTCGATCTGGCCGAATTCAACCATGCCATCGGGCTTCCGATCTCATCGACCGAGATCAGCATTCGCGACGATGAGGGCAAGGAGCTCGCCATCGGCAAGGCCGGCGAGCTGTGCGTGAAGGGGCCGCAGGTGATGAAGGGCTACTGGAACCGCCCCGACGAAACCGCCCGCACCATGACCGCCGACGGCTTCCTGCGCACCGGCGACATCGCCACGGTGGACGCCGAGGGCTTCGTGCGCATCGTCGACCGCAAGAAGGACATGATTCTGGTCTCCGGCTTCAACGTGTACCCCAATGAGGTCGAGGATGTGGTGGCCAGCCACCCCGGCGTTGCCGAGGTGGCCGCCATCGGCGTGCCCGACGCGCACAGTGGCGAGGCGGTCAAGATCTTCGTGGTGCGCAAGGATCCGGCGCTCACCCGCGAGGCGCTGGTCGCCTACTGCCGAGAGCATCTCAGCGGCTACAAGGTGCCGCATCTGGTCGAGTTCCGCGACGAGCTGCCCAAGACCAATGTCGGCAAGATCCTGCGCCGCGCGCTTCGCGATGGTCCCGCCGCGTGATCGGCAGCCTTGCCTTTTTCGGAAACCCGTGTTTTCATCGACGCCGTTGTCCGTGATTCGACCCGACTCAACACCGCCATGATCTTCCGTTCCCGCCGCGCTCCGGTAGTTCCTGTCGTAGTACGCGTAGTCAGCGTAGGCAGCAGCGCGCCGTAACGGGTCGAACCACTTCAGGATTCTCGAAACCCCCGCCGGC
>JAGRFO010000174.1 GCA_020446005.1 Rhodocyclaceae bacterium
GGCCGATCAGGCGCTTGATCGCGAATAGGGTGTTCTTGGCGTTGGTGACGGCCTGGCGCTTGGCCGGCGCGCCGCACAGGATCTCGCCATCCTCGGCGTAGGCGACCACGGACGGCGTGGTGCGCGCGCCTTCGGCGTTTTCGATGACCTTGGGCTTGCCGCCTTCCATGACCGAGACGCACGAGTTGGTGGTGCCGAGGTCAATACCAATGATTTTTCCCATGATGATTCCTTTGTCTTGATTTTGGGGCGGGCCGTTTCGCCGGCCTGCGTCTGAGTCGAATGTGGGGCTTTGTGCCGTGTTTTCAAGCCTTGGCGGCGGAGACGATGACCAGCGCCGGGCGGATGACCCGATCGTGCAGGGTGTAGCCCTTTTGCAGCACACTGAGCACGCGGTTGGGCTCGCCCTCGTCGGGCTGGGCGCTGATGGCCTGGTGCAGGTTGGGGTCGAACTTCTCGCCTGCCGGATTGACCACCGCAACGCCGGCGCCCTCGAAGGCGGAGGCGAGCTGCTTGAGGGTCAATTCAACGCCGTCGCGCAGGTTCTCGACGGTGCTGTTCTCGGCGGCCAGCGCGGCTTCCAGACTGTCCTTGACCGGCAGCATGGCCTGCGCGAACTTGTCGGCGGCGAACTTGGTGGCCTTGGCGACGTCCTCCTGCGCGCGGCGGCGCATGTTCTCGGTTTCGGCCTTGGCGCGTAGCCACGCGTCGTGGTGCTCGGCGGCCTTCAGTTCGGCCGTGCGCAGCGCTTCTTCAAGGCCGGGCATCACATCGACGGCGGGTTCGGCGGGGGTTTCCGGCGCGGATGCGGCGGCGGTGTCGGCGTCCGGCGATGCGGTTTGGGCATCGGTGGGGAGGGGCGTGTCGGGTGTGTCTGGCGTCGGCGGGGTGTCTTGCATCGAAGCGTCCTGCGGCAGTTTTCGAATGCACCCCTAGCTGGGGGCGGCGGGACTGGTTTCAAGGGGCGGATGTGTATTTTCGATGCGTGCGCTCCGGTGCGGGGTGCCGAAGGCGCAAAGCCTAGGCATAATGGTTGCCTTTGCGGCGCTGGCTGCGCGTTGGACTGGAGACCGGCATGAGCGACCTCCCGAGCAAGATCGGGAAGTACCGGATTATCAGAGAACTGGGGCGGGGGGCGACGGCCACCGTGTACCTGGCCGAGAGCCCGACCTATCCCGAGCCGGTGGCGCTCAAGTACATCCGCTTTGCCGACAAGTCCAAGGACGAGGCCAAGTGGAACCGCCGGCTGCTCAAACTGCTCAAGGCCGAAAAGTCCGTCGCCAGCCGTCTCGATCACCCGCACATCATCCGCATCTTCGAGGGCGTGGTCGAAAACGACGAAGCCTATGTGGTGATGGAGTATTTCCCCGGCGAATCGCTGGAGCGCTATTGCTCCTTCGCCAAGCTGCTGCCGGTGCATCGCACCATCGGGATCGTTTTCAAGTGCTGCATGGCGCTCGACTATGCCTACCGTCAAGGGGTGGTGCATCGCGACATCAAGCCGGCCAACATCCTTGTGGACGACAAGGACAACGTCAAGATTACCGACTTTGGCCTGGCGATGAACATCAACAAGAAGGTCGATACCGACTCGACCTTCATCATGGGCGTGGGCTCGCCGGCCTACATGTCGCCCGAGCAGATCAAGAGCTATCCGCTCAACCAGAAGACCGACCTGTACTCGCTGGGGGTGGTGCTGTTCCATCTGCTCACCGGCCGCCTGCCGTTTCGCGCCAAGAATCCGGCCCAGCTCATTTACAAGATCATCAACGCCGATCCGCCGGCGGTGTGCCAGCTCCATCCCGATTTGCCGGAGTTGATGGACCAGGTGATCCGCAAGTCGCTGGAGAAGGACTTGTACTCGCGCTACCGCAACGGCGCCGAGTTTGCCAAGGACTTGTCGGCGGTGCGCTACAAGATCGTCGATGACAAGTTTGTCCCGCCCGACACCAGCCGCTTTGCCCGGCTGCGCAAGCTGCCCTTCTGTACCGAGTTCGAAGACATCGAAATCTGGGAGCTGCTGCGCATCTCGAGCTGGCGCACCATCGCGGCCGGCGTGACGATCATCCGCGAGGGCGACCAGGATCAGCGATTCGGGCTGGTCATCGAGGGCAAGCTGGAACTGTCGGTGTCGGGCAGGCGCGTCGGCGAGGTGGTCGACGGCGAGGTCTTCGGCGAATCGGCGTATCTGGATTCGATCGACCACAAGCACCTGTTTTCGGTCGTGTCGCTCGCCTCGACCACCTATCTCGAAGTCAATCCGGCGGCGCTCGCGCTGGCCACCGACGAGACCCGCGAAGTGATCCGCGCCCAGCTCACCACCGTCATCACCAAGCGTCTTGGGGTGTTTTCCCAGGGGCTCGCCCAAACTGCGCCGGAAGCCACCCGCGGCACCGGCCTCGCGCCGGGTATGGACCTCCAGCTGCTGGACGACTGATTCACCCCCTGCCCGCCGGCTGAACAATACCGCACACCCCCAATGACGACCGCTTGTCGGGAAGCCGCCGCCCGGCGCGCCGGCGGGTAAAGTTTTTTGGCGACCGGCCGAAACTGATTCATATCCATTGCCATTGAGACCGGAGGAGCCGGAGTGAGCTTGGGCAGTGTCTATGGAATCAGCCGGGTCGACAACGAGGCAAGCCGTACCCACGGCTGGCTGGTGACGATACAGCGGCGTGGGGTGATCTATCGCAAGCACTTCAGCGATGGGGTCTTCGGCACCAAGCGCAAGGCGTTCGCGCAGGCCAAGGCCTACCGCGACGAGGTGATCGCCGCCCATCCGCCCTTGTCAATGCAGGAATACTCCTCCATCCGCAAGAAGAACAACCGCTCCGGGGTGGTCGGCGTGTGCCGCTACTGCGCCTCGGAGACGCGCGATCTGCCCGAAGACAAGCAGCGCTGGTTCTGGGTGGCCTCCTGGCCCTTGCCGGACGGGCGCCGCAAGCGGGTCAAGTTCTCGGTGAACAAGTACGGCGAAGACGGCGCCTTCCAGCTTGCCCTCGATGCCCGCGAAGAAGCGCTGGAAAAGCTCGATGGCCACTTCGATACGGGCGCGGTGCGCCGCCGTCCGGCGCGCAAGTCAAATGGCAGGGCGACCGCTTCGGCCTCGAAAAACGCCAGCGCTTGAGCATGGTGTTCAGTCTTCAATACAGTCTCGCACCCATAGGGACTATTTTAGCCTTCTCGATTACCCTATTCGACTCGTGAAGTAGTTCTGCGTCATTCGCGTTTCACCCGAATAGAATGCGGCCATCAAAAAATGATGGCCCGCGATGCGTCCCGCCCCAATCCTGTCGGCTCTGATTCCGTTTGGGTTTCTGTTGCTGCTCATGTCGGTCCCGAAATCGGCCTGTGCGACGCTGGAACCCGCGGATCGTTTGCTTGACGAACAACGCCGTGGTCAGCGAACCCAACAGATCGAAGCGCCGGCACTCCCTTCCGGTTCGACTACTCTGGCACCACTGACGACGCAACCATCGGAGATCGATGAGTCCGGGCCGGTCGTGAACCCGGCCACCGTACGCATCGACGCGCATGCGCTTCTCAGTACCGCTCATCTGGCCGTCATCACTGCGCCGTTCGAGGGGCTTGCGCTGGGTCGGCAGCGTATCGCCTTGCTCATTCGCCAACTTGACGCCCAGCTCGTTGAAGCCGGCTGGGTGACCAGCCGGGCGCGACTTGTCGGTATCGACTGGCGTCGCGGCGAAGTCAATATCGAGTTGGTGCCGGGGCGCGTCGAAGCCATTCATACGGCCGTGCCCGAGGCCGCTGCCGTTGCCCGCGTCCTGCCTGTTGCGCAGGGCGATGTACTGGCGCTGGAGGCGCTGGAGCAAGGCGTGCAACAGATCAACCGGCTGCGCATGTATCAAGCGCAGGTGCAGATCAAACCCGGCGACGTCATCGGTGGCAGCGTCCTGGACATCCGGCTCAAAGCCGGCCGCCCCTGGCGCGCATCGATCGGTGTCGACAATCAAGGCCAACGCAGCACGGGCTCCGGGCGCTTGCGGCTGCAAGGCCATCTGGAGAACACACTCGGCCTGTTTGACGACATTCATCTCGCGGTTGTGGGCACTGAACGCAGCCATACCTTGCTCGCATCGATTGCTATACCGCAAGGCTTCAATACATGGTCCGCGACGGTGTCCGGTTCGGAATCGTCTTCCAGCTTGCTGGGTCTCGACTACACCAGTCGTGCGTTGAGCATCGCGCTGGGCTGGAACCGGGTACTGTCCTTGAGCAAGGAGGGGCGCGATGCGCTGGATCTCACGCTAACCCGCTCGCGCGCTGCGCGCACCCTGGTGTCGACCCATCTCGACACCGAGCGCAGCGCCGTGGCGCGCCTGAGCTGGAGCCGGCTCCGCCAAGGCGCGGGTTATCAGTACTACATTGAACCGGGCCTGTCCCTTGGCCTGCCGATTCTGGGTGCCCGCGAAGACGCCGCGCACCTGTCGCGCATGCACGTTCACCGCCAGTTCACCAAGCTATCGTTCAACGCGGGGGCCATCGCGCGCCCGAATCAAGACGTCGAGATCGCCAGCCAGTGCTCAGCCCAGCGTGCCGAGGTCAGCCTCATTGGCGCCGAACAGCTCAGCCTCGGCGGCATGGCCTCGGTGCGTGGCTTTGAAGAGTCGGCGCTCTCGGGCGATACCGGCTACCTGATTCGCACTGAAGCGCGCTTTCTGACCGCCTTCGTCCAGCGCCAATTCACGCCCGTGCCTTTCATCCATCTCGACCACGGCAGCAGCTGGCTCTCAGGCCGTGCGCGGCACACCTTGTCGAGCCTCGGTGTCGGCATCCGCGGGATCGGCAATGGCTTGACGTGGGAGACCGTGCTCGCAGCGCCCCTGCGGCACAGCCCCGACATCGATCGTCACGCGTGGCGCCTGCACGCCACGCTTTCCTACGAATTCTGACCCCTTTCCTGCCCCCCTTTCGCCTCCCGGACCCGTTGCCATGAAGCTCCTCATCTTTGCCCTGTGTGCGCTCGCCTCCTTTTCCGTTTCTGCGACGCCGCCGCTGGCGGTCGTCAATGGCGTAGATGTCCCTGCCGCAAGCCTTGAAGCGGCCGTTGCCCAAGCCCAGCAGCGCGGCGTGACCGTCACTGCGGAAGTGCGCCAGCAATTGCGCGATCAGGTGCTGGCCGAAGAGTTGATGTGGCAACGCGCCAAGGCCGCAGGTTTCGACACCGCCCCGGCCACACTTGCCGCCATCGAGCGGGCCAAACGCCAGGCCGCCATCGAGGCCTACATCGCCACGCAGGTCAAACCCGTCGAGCCGACGGAGCGGGCCATTCGTGCGCGCTATGAGGACATCGTCGCCCGCCTGGGCCCCAGGGAGTTTCGCCTCAGCCTGATTCAAACGTCCGATGAGCCAGCGCTACGCGCCGCTGCGGCGCAACTGGTCCAGGGCGTTGAATTCGCCGCCGTCGCACGACGCACTTCGCGTGTACCGTCTGCCGCGCGCGGCGGCGAGCTGGACTGGATCAGCTTCCGCCAGCCGGTGCGCGATGGCGACACCAACGGCCTGCCGACCCCCATCGCCGAAGCGGTGCTGACACTCAGCCCCGGCCAGATCAGCGCACCTATTGCCCTGGGTGACAGTTGGGCGCTGGTTCGGCTCGACGCCGTACGCAACACCCTCGTGCCCGATTACACCGCCGTGCGCGACACCCTGCGCAGCACGCTGGCCAGCCAGGCCATCGAGGCGCAAGGCAAGCAACTGGTGATCAATCTGCTGCGCAACGCGCACATCCGTGTCAATCCCTGAGGGCCGACCGGTGCCTGACCCTCAATCTGCCCCCTTGTCGTCGATGGCCCTGCTGCGCGCCATCCGGCGGCCGATCGCCCGCCTGGTTCTGGTCACTTTCACCCTGTCGCCATACGGTGCCCTGGCCGGCGCTACGCCAGACAGTAACGCCGCGTCACAAAACCAGGCCAGTGTGACCCATGCAGGCACCGTGCCGGTGGTCAACATCGTCGCCCCGGATGCCGGGGGGCTGTCGCACAACAAGTGGCAACAGTTCGACGTGTCGCCGCAGGGCATGGTGCTCAACAATGCCACCGCGGCAACCCATACCACTTTGGCGGGCACGCTCGGCGCGAACCCCAATCTGGCCGGTGGGGCCGCGCGGGTGATTCTGAACGAAGTCACCAGCAACCAGCCCTCCAGCCTGCTCGGCACGCTCGAAGTGGCGGGGCAGTCGGCGCGGGTGATCATCGCCAATCCCAACGGCATCACCTGCAACGGCTGCGGTTTCATCAACACCCCGCATGTGCAATTGACCACCGGCCGCCCCGGTTTCGACAACGGCGCCTTGCGCTTTGATGTCACCGGCGGACAGATCGACATCGGCGCCAACGGGCTGAGTGTGCTGGCCACCCGGCTGGATTTGATCGCCCACACGCTGCGCACGCAAGGAGCGATCAACACCCAGGCCGATCTCAATCTCATCGCCGGGCGCTTTTACGCCCACGCCGATACGCTCGTCCTGAGTGGCGCGGGTCGAAGTGGGGTGGGTCCGTTCCCCCATTCGACGGCGAGCTACGCTATCGACATTGGCCAAAGTGTGGCCGCCGACAGCATCCAGCTCATCGCTTCCGGTAGCGATATCGGCGTACGCACCGCCGCACCGGTGGGGGCCTTTGCCGATCTCACCATCGCCTCGCGCGAGACACTGGCGCTGGGGGGCACGCTCACCGCCGGGCGAGACATCGGCATCTACAACACCGGCGCATGGGGCTCGGTAATGACCGGCCAGATCACGGCGCAGCGCGATCTACAGATCATCGCCATGGACCTGAGCGTTGCTGCGAGCGGTTTGCTACGCACCATGGCCGGCAACATCGAACTGGGATTTATCGGCGACAACGCCGATGCGCACACACAGCTCATCAACTACGGCACCGTCGCCGCAGCGGGCGACCTGATCTTCGGCAGCGTGCTGACCGGCCTCAATACCGGCACGCTCAGCGCTGGCGGCACCATGGATGCCGTCCTGAGCTCGGTCAGTCCGAAGGCCGCTGCTGCCGGCTTGCCCGGCGCCTTTGGCGAAACCTTCTACGCCCAATTCGGCGCCGGCCCCGGCGCGCAACTGGCCAATACCGGCACCATTGCGGCGGGGCAAGACCTCTACTTCAACCTGATCGAAAACGACGGCGGCAGCCTCAGTGCAGGGCGCGACGCCTTTGTCTGGCAAGCCCAGCGCGGCCAGTTCGCCGGAGCCTACCAAACACCGCAACACCGGGCCGGCAGCGTCAGCACAAGCCGCGACCTGTTCGTCTTCGCGCCGGGCGACCGTAACGAATTCACCTCGCCGGGCACGCAAAGCTTCAACGCCGCCGGCAACCTTTATCTGTTGCCCGAGGCCGACCGGTTCAACCCGCCCAGCGATCTGCGCACCGCGCTTCTCGCCGATCTTGGCGCGCCCAGCCCGTCGGGCACCGCCCGCTACATCAACCGCGATATCTTCGACGCCACAGGGGATCTCAGCATCACCTTGCCCGCCGGCTTCGAAAACCAGAAAACACTCCACGGTCGCGACATCCACATCAGCGCCACGGAAGTCATCAACACCGCACAGATCGACACGCATCACGAAGTCGTTCGATACCAGGGGGCACCCATTTGCGACGGCTCCAACGCCGGTAATTGCGTACCCATTATGTTCGCGCCCAACTCGCCCGAACCCTATCCCGGTTGCAAAACCAACTACACCGGCGCCTGCACCACAGATACAGAAGTCGTTGCCGGCACGGCCTTGATCGACGCCGACCGCAACTTCGTTATCGACAGCCCAGTCTTCCGTAACGCAGGCGCCACGGTGCTGGCGGGCGGCAACATCGACATCGCCACCAACGACTTCTTCAACGGCCAGCGGGACTATCAGGCGAGGTGGTCGGCAGCCTACACCGACAGACAATTCTTTCTGCTCGATAGTGGTAACACCTGCACATCGAACTGCGAGGCTAGCATCGACTGGTCGCGCACCGCCGCCGGCACCGTCCCGCTCGGCAGCATCGCCGGTAACATCCAGGCCGGCAACGTCTTCAGTGTTGACACCCTCCCGCGCAGCGGTCAGCCCGCCATTGTTGGCAACCTCGACAACAGTGCGGCGTCCACCAGCGGCACCAGCAACACCTCACCGCCACCCGCCAGCGCACCGTCGGTCGTCGCCACACTCGCTCGGGCCATCACGCAGGGCTCGGGCAGCGTCGACGCCGCCCCGCCCGCGCTCTCGAAATTCATCAACACCGGCAACATCAACGCCGCCGCCATCGTCGTCAAGGCCGACGACATCCGCAACGGCTTCGATACCGTCAAGAACTACTACCAGCGCACCGGCGCGCCCCAGCTCCCGCCTTCGACCATCACGGTGGCCAACTACGGCACCGCCGGCATCCTCGGTGCAGGCGGCTACAGCGGCGCCGCGCTCATGCAGGTTCTGCCGTCGAATCTGGCCAGCAGCGCGCCCTTCGCGCTCACCCCGGCCGAAGAGCAAGCCGCGCTACGCAACGCCTTTCTCGCCACCACCGGCCGCGCCTGGATCCTGCCCGGCCTCACCTGGGATGCCACCACCGGCCAATCCCCCGAGCAACAGCAACACGCCATCCTCGCCGCCAACGGCGCTGCCTTCGCCATCGAACACGGCATCCCCGTCGGCGGCGCACTCACCCCCGCCCAGCAAGCCGCGCTCGGCGCCCCGGTGCTGTGGTACGTCAATCACGGCGGGGCACTCACCCCAGTGGTCTACCTCCCGGCCGCCTGGCAACAGCAACTCATCAACCTGCCTGGCGGCAAGCTCGACGGCGAGGTGGCTATCGCGCTGAGCGGCGAGCGTATCGACAACACCGGCTTCGTCCTCAGCGACGGCCTGCTGGCGATCGACGCCGAAGAACTCCAGAACCAAAAGCGCAACGCCCACTACTACGAAAAGCGCGAGGTCAAGGGCGGCACGCTCACGATCTGGGGCGACACCGTGCAGGGCGGCGGCTTGATGCAGGCGGCGCAGTGGGCGCTCAACGCCGATTCTGTCTACTCGCGCTCGGGCGAATTCATCGTGGCCGGTGCGGATGCGGCGGAAACGGCGGCCCTGACATCCGCCTTCGAAGCCGAGATTCGCGCCGAACTGGGCGAGGGCTTCGTCTTTGAAGAAGCACACGACAACCTACAAACGAGATACAAGGCCAAATCGAGCGGCTTTGGCGGGCTGCTGGGAGCGGTGGTCACGGTTGCTGCCTCGATCATCGCCGGTCCGACCATTTCGACCTTGATCGGCAATATCGCCGGTGCAGCCGCAGGCACGACCTTTGCCGCCGCAGCCGGCACAACCGCCGCCGGTCTGGGCAATATGGCCATCGGCAGCTTTGTGACCGGCACACTCTCGAACGCCGTCGGCCAGTCGGTGGCCACCGGCCGGGTCGACTGGAACGGCGCGCTCAAGAGCGGCGCGGTGTCCGGCTTTACCGCTGGGCTGACCAACGCCCCGCTGTTCGACGGGCGAAGCCTCAACCAGATGGCCAGCGTGGGCACGCTGAGCGGCACCGGCCAATCCGTGGCCGATGGCGCCTCGGGCATCGACGCCACCCGCTTTGCCGGTCTGGCCGGTCGGGCGGTGGTCAATGGCGGTGTCAGCTCGGCTATTTATGGCACCAGCTTCGCCGATGCGCTCAGAAACAGCCTGGTCAATGATCTGGCCGCGTTCGGGGCGAACGATATCGGCGATGGTAACTACGGCAAGGAAGGCACCATCGGCCACCTGCTCGCCCACGGCGTACTTGGCGCCATGGCCGAAGCGGCCCGCGGCGGCGACGCGCTGGCCGGCGCCGTTGGTGCTATGGGCAGCGTGCTGGCCGCCCCGCTAGCCGACGGCATGACCGATCTCACCGGCACCGATCGACAAGCCTTCGTCACCGCCATGTCCATGCTCGCCGGGGGCTACGTTGCCGAAGCGCTTGGTCGCGATGGTCAAGCGGCGGCGGGGGCTGCGCAGAATGCGGTGGTCAATAACTACCTAAACCATGCCGAAAGCGAAGAGAAAAACGCCCTCACCGAGAAGTGCGGCCGGGGCGGCAGCGGTTGTTCCTACATGGAATATGTGCGGCTGCAAGAACTCGACCAATTGGACAGGGCTCGCGACGCCTTGCTCTTCTACGCCTGCGCCAATCCTTCAGGCAGCGCGTGTGCGACCGAGCTGGCACGCCTGACTGCGGCGCGCGACAGCTTTGCCGGCGAGGACGTCCAGACCGGATCCAGAGCCCAGAAGGAACAGGCCTGGATCAACGAAGAACTGACGCGGTACGACGCTCGCGTTGCCAACTCGGATGCCTACAACACTGGTGCGGCGCTCATCGAGATCACGGGCGATTCGGTCGTCGGTCTGGCCACGCTGGCCAGTCTGAGTGCCCAGGCGGCATTGGGCGACGAAACCGCCCAGGTGCAACTAGGCAAGATCGCCAAAGACATCGGCAACTTCATCGAGGCCCCGGCCGACACCATCGAGCGCCATATCTCGACGACTCTGGCGCAGGCAGATGTCCTCGAGACACAAGGTCGCACCGACCAAGCGCAACGCCTGCGGACTCGCATGTTCACCGAGGGTTTTCTCGCCATCACGGGCACCGGCGCACTGATCGTCAAAGGCTCCGGCAAGCTCATCGCCTACGTCAGGAGCGAACCAAACCTTGGCAAGCTGCCGGCTTCGGGTACGATGTCGGCCGTTGATGGGGAGTTGGTGGGGAACTCGGCGGAGTTGCCGGGGCCAGTTTCAACGCCAACACCGGCTGTTTCAGGGGTAACAGCGAATGCTGCGACCTCGTGGTTACTGAGGGGGGAGGTCGCGACCAGTTCGAACTCTGAAGGCATAGGAAAAATCCTCGGTAATTACTCAGCCGTCAAGCAGGGCCCCCTTACTGACAATTTGGCTGAAACCTTCAGCGGTGGACGCTACACGGTAGTCGAACTCGCAAACGACACGGTACTCTACCGGGCGGGCGAATCTGGCACTCCGTTGGGCCAATTCTTTAGTGCTGAATCACCTACCGGAGTAATTCAGTCAAGAATTGACAAAGCAATCCTTCCGGTGTGGCCAGGAGGTGCGTCGTCTCCAGTAGACAGCGTGTTCGCTGTGAGTATCCCTGCCGGGACCAAGGTGTATGTTGGTGAAGTTGGGTCGCAAGGAGGGTTCTATGTCGGCGGCACGCAGCAGATCGTAGTTCCTAAACCCTGGGCGATTGAGGGCGTCGAGATACTCGAATCGAGTCCGCTAAAATGAAAGACATCCGAGCTATTCAGGAAGTATTGGTTCAGCTAGAAGACGTCCTTCGGCGTGGCAACAATCCTAATTGGGCCAACGCGATTGAGACACTTATGCATGAGTTCGCTCAAGACCCTGATACAACAGTCGGAGATGTGATCAGGTTGTTTGGAGGATCTGGATCACTTAATGACATCGTTCTCTATGGAAACGGCACTCCGCTCATACGCGAGAACAATGATCTGGACAAACTGAGGTCGAACCTTTATGAACTTTGTCATGCAAAGTAAGCCTTGCCCAATTTAACCCCGCATTTTCATGATAGGTCGTTATACAACACGCGTAAGGCGCACTCCGTATGTACTGACACGTAGGAGAACATCGCGCTTTGCGCACTTGTCTGGCCTCGCATCGGTCTCAGTCGCCTCAATATGTCAGATGCCTGAATTTTACCGTCCCGCCGCGGGGTAGCGGGCGGGGTTTTTCAACGGGCTGTTAGAGAGATGAAGCAGCTTAGAGATGCAGGGTATCGTCTCGAAGGAGGCTATATGCTGCCCCCGCGCTAGGACTTATGGATGGGCACCTCGAATAACCCGAGATTTTCAATGAATCCTGCCGCGCAACGATGAAC
>JAGRFO010000175.1 GCA_020446005.1 Rhodocyclaceae bacterium
TCACCAGCACCGACGCCTGCCTGACCCGTCAGTACGAAGCCTTGCTGGCGACCGAAGGGGTGAGCCTCGACTTTCGCCCCGAGGGGGTGCGACGCCTCGCCGAGATCGCCTTCCAGGTCAATGAAACCACCGAGAACATCGGCGCGCGGCGCTTGTACACGGTGATGGAAAAGCTGCTCGAAGAGATGTCTTTTGATGCCGGTCGCGCCGGGGTGGACGGGCTCGTCATCGACGCCGCCTATGTCGACCAGACGCTCGAAGCGGTGGCCGACAGCGAGGATCTGGCGCGCTACGTGCTCTGAGCACATGGCGGTAAACCCGTGCTGCACGGCGCGGCTGAACGCGTAAAATCCGTTCACTCCCCGTCACCGGTGTCCGCCATGCTCCTGCGCATCGTCTCGATCCTCTTTCCGCTGTTCGCCATCGTCGCGCTGGGCTACTGGGTGGGCAAGAAGGCCAAGCCGGACCTGTCGCACGCCAACAAGCTCAACATGGATGTGTTCGTGCCGGCGCTGGTGTTCGCGGCGCTGGCGAGCAAGCCGTTTCGGCCCGAGAACGACATCCCGCTGCTGCTGGCCACCCTGGCGATCGTGGTGGGGTCCGGTGCGGCGGCCTGGGGGATCGCCCGGCTGCTCAAGATCGACCCCAAGACCCTGGTGCCGCCGGTGATGTTCAACAACTGCGGCAACCTCGGCNNNTGCCGCTGGCGGTGCTGGCCTTTGGCGAGGAAGCGCTGGCGCCGATGGTGGTGATGTTCATGGCCTCCAATCTGCTGCACTTTTCCTTCGGGGCCTGGTTGCTTGATCACCGGGTGCGCATGATCACCATCTGGAAGGTGCCCTCGGTGATGGCCACCATCGCCGGGCTGGCGGTGGGGATGTCGGGCATTCCGGTGTGGGAGCCGCTGCTGATCTCGATCAAGATGGTGGGGGACATCGCCATCCCGCTGATGCTGATCGGGCTGGGCGTGCGGCTGGCCGACTCGCGCATCTCCTCGATCAAACTGGGGCTGATCGGGGCGGTGTTGCGCCCGGTGGTGGGCATGGCGATTGCCGCGGTGCTGCTGCTGTTCATCGACTTTCCGCCGCTGCAGAAGGCGCTGGTGCTGGTGTTTGGCGCCTTGCCGCCGGCGGTGCTGAACTTCATTTTTGCCGAACGCTATGGCCAGGAGCCGGAGAAAGTGGCTTCCATGGTGCTCATCGGCAACGTCGCGGCGCTGCTGTTCCTGTCCATCGCGCTGGCAATCGTGCTCCCCTGAGGCGGCCTCAGCCGCCGCGCGGGCTGCGCATCAGCACCAGTTCCTCGGCGCTGGTGGGGTGGACCGCCAGCGTGCGGTCGAGGTCGGCCTTGGTGGCGCCCATCGAGATCGCCACCGCCAGCGCCTGGATGATCTCGCCCGAATCCGCGCCGATCAGGTGCGCGCCGAGCACCGTGTCACTGTCGGCATCGACCACCAGCTTCATGTAGGCGCGCTCGGCGCGGCCGGCGAGGGTGTGCTTCATCGGCCGGAAGTCGGCCTCGAACACCGTCACCCGGTGACCGGCGGCGAGGGCGTCCGATTCGGACAGGCCGATGGTGCCGATCGAGGGCTGGCTGAACACCGCGGTGGCGATCAGCCGGTGGTCGACCA
>JAGRFO010000176.1:0-8160 GCA_020446005.1 Rhodocyclaceae bacterium
AGCATCGCGTACTCGCCGCTGACCTGATACACAAAGGTCGGCACCTGCAGCTCCTGCTTGACGCGTCGCACGATGTCCAGATACGGCATGCCTGGCTTGACCATGAACATGTCGGCGCCCTCGGAAATATCGAGTGCCACTTCGCGGATCGCTTCGTCCGAGTTGGCCGGGTCCATCTGATACGTGTATTTGTTGCCACCGCCCAGATTGCCGGCCGAGCCCACCGCGTCGCGGAACGGGCCGTAGTAGCTAGAGGCGTACTTGGCCGAATAGGCCAGGATGCGGGTCAGGATGTGACCACCGGCATCGAGCTCGCGGCGGATGCGCGCCACCCGGCCGTCCATCATGTCCGACGGCGCCACCACGTCGGCGCCGGCGTCGGCATGACAGCGCGCCTGCTTGGCCAGCGCTTCGAGCGTCTCGTCGTTCATCACATAGCCCGAGGCGTCGATCAGCCCGTCCTGCCCATGGCTGGTGTAGGGGTCGAGCGCCACGTCGGTGATCACCCCCAGGGCCGGGAAGCGCGTCTTGAGCGCGCGCACCACGGTCGGCACCAGACCGTCCGGATTCCAGGCCTCCTCCGCCTGCTCGCTCTTTTTCTCTGCCTCGATCACCGGAAACAGCGCCAACGCCGGCACGCCCAACGCCACCGCCTGCTCGGCGACGCCCAGCAACAGGTCGAGCGACAACCGCTCGACGCCCGGCATCGACGCCACAGCCTGTCGCTGGCCCTGCCCTGGCAAGACAAACACCGGGTAGATCAGGTCGTTGGTGGTCAGCACATTCTCGCGCATCAGCCGGCGCGAGAAATCGTCACGCCGCATGCGCCGCATGCGGATTGCGGGAAAAACCGGAGTGGCGGTCATGGAATCATCCGAATTGACGTTTTGAAACACAGCCCGAGAGTGTGCCGGGAACTTTCACCCATTGTATTGATCTAGGAAAACAGATGGCGAGCGCCGTCTCCCGCTTTCACCTCCCTGGGCGGGTGTCCTACCCCCAAAGTAGGACTTCAACCCCCGGTCTTCTCCCCTTAGGCCGGGGGTTTTCTTTTGTCGGTCCCGTCCAGCGCGGGCGTCATCCCGGCGCAGTCCGTCAACCAGCGCCCCACCGCGGCCTCGACCTCCTCGATGCCGGACTTCTTGAGGCTGGAAAACAGTTGCACGCTGATCGCGCCGCCCCACGCGGCGAGCGCCTTGCGCGTCGCGGCAAGCGTCTTGGCCGCTTCGTTACGCGACAATTTGTCACTTTTGGTCAGCAGCACATGCACCGGCCGACCACTGGGCACGTACCAGTCAAGCATCTGCTGATCGAGCGCGGTCAAGGGGCGGCGCGCATCCATGATCAACACCAGGCCGATCAGGCTGGCACGCTCGCGCAGATAATTCTCGAGCAAACCCTGCCACTGCCGTCGGATCTTGTCCGGCACGTCGGCATAGCCGTAGCCCGGCAAGTCCACCAGCACCGCGCCGCCGCGCAGGCGAAAGAAGTTGATGAGCTGCGTCCGGCCGGGCGTCTTGGACACAAACGCGAGCCGCGTATGATCCGCCAGGGTATTGATTGCACTGGATTTTCCGGCATTTGACCGTCCCGCGAAGGCGACCTCGGGCCCGTTGGGCGCGGGCAGGCCTCTGGGCTCGGCAATCGAAATCTCAAATACAGCGTGACGAAAAAGGGACATGAAGTCAGAATCGGCGCTAGGCAGAGCGCGGGATGCGGCCTTGCATCGCGCAAACTCGACAAGGTGTTATAGAATACCAGGATTTGAAAACTCGCCCACGGCTTCCGAGGAAATCAAGAACATGCTGAAGCGCTCACTGTTGCTCTCATTGCTGCTCTCTGCGGGCAGTCTCCAAGCCAGCGAAGGGGCCGCCCCCGATCTGGCCAAAGGCAAGCAAATTGCCGAGACCATCTGTGCCGGCTGTCACAGCGCCGACGGCAACAGCCAGTTGCCCGCCAACCCCAAACTCGCGGGCCAGGTACCTGAATACATCTACAAGCAGTTGCGCGAGTTCAAGGCCGAAGACGGTGGCCAGCCCGCCCGCGTCAACGCAGTGATGAACGGGATGGTGATGGCGCTGAGCGACGAGGACATGAAAGGTCTCGCCCACTACTTCGCCAGCCAGACGCTGCAGCCCGAAGCGGCCAAGAACGGCGAAACGGTTGAGTGGGGCCAGAAGCTGTGGCGCGCGGGTGACAAATCCAAGGGGCTGCCGGCGTGCGCCGCCTGTCACGGTCCGGCCGGCAAGGGGTTGCCCGCCCAGTTCCCGCGCCTAGCGGGTCAGTTTGCCGATTACACCGAGGCGCAGTTGCGCGCTTTCCGTGAAGGCGATCGCGCTAACGATCCGGCCAAAATGATGCAGATGGTCGCCATCAAGATGACCGACAAGGAAATCAAGGCGGTAGCCGACTTCATCGCCGGCCTGCGCTGATCTCCTTCCAAACCATAAAAGGGGGCGGCTGGTGCCGCCCCCTTTTTTCGTTGACGCTACCGACGGTTTATTTGCGCGTCGCGCGCGACGCGGCCAGCACCTCGAGCTCTTCCTCACCAAAGCCCGCCTGACGACGCGCCGGCAGATTGAGCGGGGGACGCGGCCAGGGGGCGTCAAAGCGGTCGATCAACGCCAGGTAATTCGCCTCGGGCGCCAGGCCGCGCTGGGCGCAAAAATGGCGGAACCAGCGATCCCCCAGCGCGACATGGCCGATTTCGTCGCGCAGGATGATGTCGAGGACCGCCAGCGTCTCCGCATCGCCAATCGCCTGGAGCTTGCGCATGATCGGCGGGGTGGCGTCCAGACCGCGCGCCTCCAGCACGCGCGGCACCAGAGCCATGCGCGCCAGTGGATCGTCGGCGGTCTTGACGGTCATCTCCCAGAGGCCGTTATGGGCGGGAAAGTCACCGTAGTCGTACCCCAGCGCCTGCAGGCGGGCGCGCAGCAGGCCGAAGTGGCTGGCTTCTTCGGCCGCCACGTCAGCCCAGCCAACATAAAAATCCTGAGCAAGCCCACGGAAACGGTAAACGCAATCGAGCGCCAGGTTGATGGCGTTGAATTCGATGTGGGCGATGGCGTGCAGCAAGGCGGCGTGGCCTTCGCGGGTGGCCGGCCGCCGGCGGGGGACCGCCCCCGGCACCACCAGCACGGGGCGGGGCGGGCGCCCCGCTTCACCGATCGGCTCGACCGGCTCATCCCCGTCAAAGGCAAGGCAGCCGGCGTGCGCGTTGGCGCGCAAGCGCTCGGCCAATGCGCACTTGCGGGCGGGATTACACTCGCGCAGCGCGGCGTAAGCGGCGGCGAAGCCGGAGGGCCAGACCACGCTCAGCGCATCATCCCCGGCAACATGCCTTTCATGCCGCGCATCATTTTGGCCATGCCGCCCTTGGAGAATTGCTTCATGACTTTCTGGGTTTGCTCGAACTGCTTGAGCAGGCGATTGACCTCCTGCACCGACACCCCCGCCCCGGCGGCGATGCGTCGTTTGCGCGAGGCTTTGAGAATGTCGGGATTGGTGCGCTCGGCGGGCGTCATCGAATTGATGATGCCCTCGACCCGACCGACCATTTTCTCCTCCACCCCGCCCTGCAACTGTCCGGCGGCCTGCGCGAACTGGGCCGGCAGCTTGTCCATCAAGGCACCAAGCCCGCCCATCTTGCGCATCTGACCGATCTGCTCCTTGAAATCGTTCATGTCGAAGCCCTTGCCCGACTTGAGCTTCTTGGCGAAGGCCTTGGCTTTTTCCTCATCGACATTGCGGCGAGCCTCGTCGACCAGCCCGAGGATGTCGCCCATGCCGAGGATGCGCGAGGCCATCCGGTCGGGGTGAAACTCTTCGAGCCCGTCGAGCTTCTCGCCCACCCCGGCGAACTTGAGCGGCTTGCCGGTGACATGCCGCACCGACAGGGCCGCCCCGCCGCGCGCATCGCCGTCGAGCTTGGTGAGCACCACCCCGGTCAGCGGCAGCGCCTCACTGAACGCGCGCGCGGTGTTGACCGCATCCTGGCCGAGCATGGCGTCCACCACGAACAGCGTCTCGACCGGCTTGATGGCGGCGTGCACGGCCTTGATCTCGGCCATCATCGCTTCGTCGATCGCCAGCCGGCCGGCGGTGTCGACCAGCAGCACGTCGATGAAATGCTTGCGCGCGTAGTCGACGGCCGCACGTGCAATGTCGACCGGTTGCTGTGAAATGTCGGACGGGAAGAACTCGACCCCGGCCTGACCGGCCACGGTTTTGAGCTGCTCGATGGCGGCCGGGCGGTAGACGTCGGCCGACACCACCATCACCTTTTTCTTGTGGCGCTCGCGCAGCAGCTTGCCGAGCTTGCCGGTGGTGGTGGTCTTGCCCGCCCCCTGCAAGCCGGCCATCAGCACCACGGCGGGCGGCTGGGTGGCGAGGTTGATGCCCTCGTGCTGACCGCCCATCAGGGCACGCAACTCGTCGTTGACCACCCCGACCAGCGCCTGTCCCGGCGTAAGCGAACCGATCACCGCCTGGCCGACCGCCTTCTCGCGCACTCGGGCGATGAAATCCTTGACCACCGGCAGCGCGACATCGGCCTCCAGCAAGGCCATGCGGACCTCGCGCATCGCCTCCTGGATGTTGTCTTCGGTCAGGCGGGCCTGCCCCCGGATGGTCTTGACGACTTTCGACAGTCGCTGCGTCAAATTATCCAGCATGATGGTTCGCGTATCGGCCTTGGAGTAAACTTGTCGGATGCCCTCGATTCTACTGCATCTGGTGCCTGCCTCCATGTACGCCGCACTCGGCGTGCACTTCTGGCGCACCCGCTGGCAACCGTCTGGCACCGCCCCCCGACGCGGTCTGTCGACGTGGGAACGCGGCGCGCTGCTCACCGCCCTGCTTGCCCATGGGGTAGCCCTGCACGGCGAGCTGTTTCCCGGCGGGGGCATGCATTTTGGCTTTGGCACGGCGCTGTCGCTGATGGTCTGGCTGGCGGTGCTGTTCTACTGGATCGAGGATTTTTTCTCGCGCCTCGACGGCCTCCAGACCTTCGTCATGCCGGCCGCCGCCATCTGCGTACTGCTGCCCGGTTTTTTTCCGCCGCCCATGCTGCTCGACAAGGCAGGCTCTCCCGCCTTTCGCGCCCATTTCATCGTCGCCATGCTGGCCTACAGCCTGTTCACGCTGGCCACATTACATGCGCTGCTGATGGCGATCGCGGAAAAGCGCCTCCACCATGCGCGCCTGTCGACCATCTTCGCCAGCCTGCCGCCCCTGCTCACCATGGAACACCTGCTGTTCCGCCTGATCCGCATCGCCTTCGTCCTGCTCACGCTGACCCTCATCTCGGGCGTCGTCTTTTCCGAAACGCTGTTCGGCAAAGCCTTCCAGCTGGATCACAAGACCGTGTTCGCGGTCATTTCGTGGCTGCTATTTGGCGCACTCCTCCTCGGCCGCCGCCTGTGGGGCTGGCGCGGCAAGCTGGCCCAGCGGTGGACCCTGGCCGGCTTCATCACCCTGATGCTGGCCTACGTGGGCAGCCGTTTCGTGGTCGAAGTGCTCCTCCATCGCGCCGCCTGAGGCGGCAATCGCATTGACATCCGGCGGGCGCGCCGGAATACTCGACGCACACCCCCTTGTGCCGTCCCTTCGTGCCCGAAGTCTCCCTGTCAGTCCAAATCGGCGCGCTGGCGCTGCTCCTGGTGTTCTCCGGCCTGTTCTCAATGGCCGAAACCACCATGATGGCCTCCAACCGCTATCGACTCCGCTCGATGGCCAGCGCCGGGCATCGCGGCGCCGAACTCGCCCTCGAGCTGCTCAACCAGACCGAAAAGCTGCTCGGCGTCATCCTGCTGTTCAACAATCTGGTCAATGCCGCGGCCGCCACCCTGACCGGGGTGATCGCGCTGGAGTTGTTCGGCGAGGAGCGCTGGGCGCTGGGCGCGGGCACCTTGCTGATCACCTTCCTGATCCTGGTGTTCTCGGAGATCACCCCGAAGGTGATCGGCGCGCGCTACGCCAACCAGCTGGCGGTGCTGTACGCCTTTCCGCTGGCCTTTTTGCTGCGTGCGTCTTACTTCGCGGTGTGGTTCGTCAATCTGTTCGTGGCCGCTTTGCTGCGCTTGATCGGCCTGCATCGCGACGGCAACGACGATGACAAGCACCTGTCGACCGAAGAGTTGCGCGCGATGGTGCTGGAAGCGGGGCATGTGATCCCGACCAAGCACCGCAGCATTCTGCTCAACATGTTCGAGCTCGAAGACATCACGGTGGAAGACGTGATGATCCCGCGCGGCGCGATCGAGAGCATCGACCTGAGCGATCCGATCGAGGACATCCGCCAGCAAATCGCCACCAGTTATCACACCCGGCTGCCGGTTTTCGACGGCGAAACCGACGACGTGATCGGCATCCTGCACCTGCGTCGCATGCTCGGCCACGCGCTCGACAACACGATCGACCACGCGGCCTTGCGCGAGATGATCACCAAGCCCTATTTCATCCCCGCCGACACCCCGGTGTATTCCCAACTCCAGTTCTTTCAGGAGAACAAACAACGCATGGGGCTGGTGGTGGACGAGTATGGCGAACTGCTCGGCATGGTCGCGCTGGAAGACATCATCGAGGAGATGATCGGCAAGTTCACCACCAGCGCGCCAGACAACGCGGACTCGGTCGGCTGGCAGGACGACGACAGCGTTCTGGTCGATGGCGCACACAATCTGCGCGAGCTCAACCGAAAATTAGGCCTCAACCTTCCGCTCGACGGACCGAAAACATTAAATGGGCTGATCGTCGAATACTTGCAGGACATTCCCGAGACCGGGCTCTCGGTGCGGATCGGCGACGTTCCGATCGAGGTGGTCCAAACCCAGGACCGCATGGTGAAAACCGCCAGACTATTCAAGCCGGAGGGATAAATTCCGATATCACAATGGCTTGCATCGCATGCTTTACAAGCAACATCAAGCAATGCACCATGGTATGTCGGTTCGATAAAGGTGGGTATGGCAGCAAATCCGCAAATTGCCCTCAGCGGCCTGGCACGCGCGCTGATCCAGCAAAACCGCATTTCAGAAGCGGATGCGGTGGCGTGCACGACCGAACCCAAGGACAAGACCAATGGGTTCGTGCTCGAGGCGGCCAAGCGCGGTCTGATGAGCGAAAAGGAAATTGCGCGCTTTGCGGCCGACACCTTCGGCTATCCGCTGATGGACATCGCCGCGCTCGACCCGACCACGATTCTGGCCGACGCCATCGACCGCAAGCTAGTTAGCAAGCATCACGTGCTGCCGATCGGCAAGCGCGGCAATCGCCTGATGGTGGCGCTGGCCGACCCGACCAATCTGCGCGCGCTCGACGAAATCCGTTTTCAGAGCGGGCTGTCCGTCGATGCCGTGGTGGTCGAGGCAAGCAAGCTCGAAGCCACCATCGAGAAGCGCTCCGAGTCGGCCAAGGAAACGCTCGAAGCGCTGACCGGCGACGAGTTCGACATGGACATGCTGGAGCAGGAGGCGCCCAGCGACGGCGCCGCCGCCGATGATGCCCAGGCCGAGGTCGACGATGCGCCGGTGGTGCGCTTCATCCAGAAGGTGCTGATCGACGCGATCAACGAGGGCGCCTCGGACATCCACTTCGAGCCTTACGAAAAGTATTACCGGATCCGGGTGCGCACCGACGGCACGCTGCGCGAGATCGCCCAGCCGCCGCTGGTCCTGCGCGAAAAGATCGCCGCCCGCATCAAGGTGATCTCACGCCTCGACATCTCCGAAAAGCGCATCCCGCAAGACGGCCGGATGAAACTGGTGCTGTCCAAGAACAAGGCCATCGATTTTCGCGTCTCGACCCTGCCGACACTGCACGGCGAGAAGATCGTGATGCGTATTCTCGACCCCTCCTCGGCGATGTTGGGGGTCGACGCGCTGGGCTACGACCCGGACCAAAAGAAGGCCTTGCTCGAGGCCGTCGAACGGCCCTACGGCATGATTCTGGTCACCGGCCCGACCGGCAGCGGCAAGACCGTGTCGCTCTACACCTGCCTGAACCTGCTCAACAAGGGCGACAGCAACATCTCGACCGCCGAAGACCCGGCCGAAATCAACCTGCCGGGCATCAACCAGGTCAACGTCAACGAGAAGGCCGGGCTCACCTTTGCCTCCGCCTTGCGCGCCTTTCTGCGCCAGGATCCGGACATCATCA
>JAGRFO010000176.1:8231-8675 GCA_020446005.1 Rhodocyclaceae bacterium
TGTCAACCCTGCACACCAACGATGCGCCAACCACCCTAGAGCGCCTGCGCAACATGGGGGTTGCCGCCTTCAACATCGCCTCGTCGGTGATCCTGATCACCGCGCAACGTCTGGCGCGGCGGCTGTGTTCCTGCAAACAGCCGCTCGACATTCCCCATGAAGCCCTCATCGAGGCGGGCTTCAGTGAGGCTGACCTGGACGGCAGCTGGCAACCCTACGGCCCGGTCGGCTGTGATCGCTGCAAAGGTTCGGGCTACAAGGGACGGGTCGGCATCTATCAGGTGATGCCGATTTCGGAAGAAATTCAGCGCATTATCATGAGCAACGGCAATTCGATGGACATTGCCGCGCAGGCCGAGATTGAAGGCGTCTCCGACCTGCGCCAGTCCGGGCTGCGCAAAGTGAAATCAGGCATGACCTCACTGACCGAAGTGCTGGCCACCA
>JAGRFO010000176.1:8769-8916 GCA_020446005.1 Rhodocyclaceae bacterium
GGGAAGGCAAGGACAAGAAAGGCAAGATCATCCGCGGCGAAATGCGGGCCGGCGGCGAGGCCGTCGTTCAGGCCACGCTGCGCCGCCAGGGGGTGCTCGTCACCAAGGTCCGAAAGCGCAAGCTCTCGCGCGGCCGGCGCATCACCG
>JAGRFO010000015.1:0-124 GCA_020446005.1 Rhodocyclaceae bacterium
CTACCATTGAGCTACACCCGCGCACAACGCAAACGACCCACTACCATCCACCCCGCAGCGCGCCAAAGCACATCTGCGAGACTGCCAAACTGTACAAACCTGGTGGAGGGGGAAGGATTCGAAC
>JAGRFO010000015.1:176-3631 GCA_020446005.1 Rhodocyclaceae bacterium
GGAACCCCTCCATCGAGAAGCGCCGGACTATAGCCGGTCATTGGCGCATTGTCAAACCAGACATTGCGATCAGGGCCGCACGGATCACACCGCCACTACGCACCACTTCGGCAACCTTCCGGGGTGACGGGCATCCAAGTATTGGCGGCGGGAACGGGCCGCGCTAGGCTGAGCGTCGCCAGATCCACGGGCAACACGATTGCAGAGGGCAGCCAGATGGCCGGAACGGACACCCCGACACCCACGGTGTCGCTCGACGACAAATACACGCTGCACGCCGGGCGGGTCTATCTCACCGGCTATCAGGCGCTGGTCCGCTTGCTGATGATCCAGTCCGAGCGCGACGCGCGCGCCGGCCTCAAGACCGCCGGCTTTGTTTCGGGCTACCGGGGGTCCCCGCTGGGCGGACTCGACCAGACACTGTGGAAGGCGCGCAGCCATCTCGCCACGCACCACATCGTCTTCCAGCCCGGCGTCAACGAAGACCTCGCGGCCACCGCGGTGTGGGGCTCGCAGCAGGTCAACCTGTCGCCAGAGGCCAACTACGACGGCGTGTTTGCGATGTGGTACGGCAAGGGACCGGGGGTCGACCGCAGCGGCGACGTGTTCCGTCACGGCAACGCGGCCGGCAGCTCGAAACATGGCGGCGTGCTGGTGGTGGCCGGTGACGACCACGCCGCCAAATCATCCACCCTGCCCCATCAGACCGACCACTTCTTCAAGTCGATGATGATGCCGGTGCTGGCGCCGGCAGGCGTGCAGGAATACATCGACTTCGGCGTGCACGGCTACGCGCTGTCGCGTTATTCCGGCTGCTGGGTGGCCTTCAAGGCGCTGGCCGACACGGTGGAGACCTCGGCCTCGGTGGATGTCGACCCCGAGCGGGTCGAGGTCTCCCTGCCGGCGGATTTCGCGCTCCCCGTCGACGGACTCAACATCCGCTGGCCGGACCCGCCGCTGGTGCAGGAAAAGCGCCTCCTGCACTACAAGCTCTACGCCGCGCTGGCCTACTGCCGCGCCAACGCGCTGAACCGGATCGTCATCGATTCGCCCGCGCCCCGGCTGGGCATCATCACCTCGGGCAAAAGCTATCTGGACGTGCGCCAGGCCTTCGACGATCTGGGCATCGACGACGCGCTGGCCGCCGAGATCGGCATCCGGCTGTACAAGATCGGGATGGTCTGGCCGCTCGAATCGGAGGGCGTCCGCCACTTTGCCGAGGGGCTGGAGGAGATTCTGGTGATCGAGGAGAAGCGCCAGCTGCTCGAATACCAGCTCAAGGAAGAACTCTACAACTGGCGCGAGGACGTGCGCCCGCGGGTGGTCGGCAAGTTCGACGAAAAAGGCGAATGGGCGCTGCTGCCCAAGGGCGATGGCCGGGTCGACCATGGCGAGTGGCTGCTGCCCGCCGCCGGTGAACTGACCCCGGCGATGATCGCCCGGGTCATCGCCGACCGGGTGGCCCGCTTCTTCACCTCCGACACCATCAAGGCGCGGCTGGCCTTTCTGGAAGCCAAGGAACAGGCGCTCGAAGGGCGCGGCTTCTCCATCGACCGCGTCCCCACCTTCTGCTCCGGCTGCCCGCACAACACCTCCACCCACGTCCCCGAGGGCAGCCGCGCGCTGGCCGGCATCGGCTGCCACTACATGGTGACCTGGATGCCGGAGCGGCGCACCACCACCTTCAGCCAGATGGGCGGCGAGGGGGTGCCGTGGGTCGGCCAGGCGCCGTTCACCCGGGAACAGCACGTTTTCGCCAACCTCGGCGACGGCACCTATTTCCACTCCGGTCTGCTGGCCATTCGCCAGGCGGTCGCCGCCAAGGTCAACATCACCTACAAGATTCTCTACAACGACGCGGTGGCGATGACCGGCGGCCAACCCTTCGATGGCGAACTGACGGTGCCCAGGATCGTCGGCCAGCTCAAGGCCGAGGGGGTCAAGCACATCGTGGTGGTCACCGATGGCACCGCGCGCGCCTACGGACCGGCCGACATCCCGCACATTCCGCTGCGCCATCGCGACGAGCTCGACGCGGTGCAGCGCGAGCTGCGTGCCTCGCCGGGCGTCACCGCGCTGATCTACGACCAGACCTGCGCCGCCGAAAAGCGCCGCCGCCGCAAGCGCGGTCAGTTTCCCGACCCGGCCCGCCGCGTCTTCATCAACGAAGCGGTGTGCGAGGGCTGCGGCGACTGCGGCACGGCCAGCAACTGCATGTCGATCCTGCCGGTCGAAACCGAACTGGGCCGCAAGCGCCGGATCGACCAGTCCTCGTGCAACAAGGATTATTCCTGCCTCAACGGCTTCTGCCCGAGCTTCGTCACCATCGAAGGCGGCCGCCTGCGCAAGGGCGTCGCCCGCGCCGCCGACGAATCGCACTTCGACGCCCTGCCGATGCCCGAGGTGCCCGACGTGGCGCGCCCCTTCGGCATCATGGTCACCGGCGTAGGCGGCACCGGGGTGGTCACCATCGGCGCGCTGATCGGCATGGCCGCGCACCTCGACGGCCGCGGCGTCACGGTGCTCGACATGACCGGGCTGGCGCAGAAAGGCGGCTCGGTGTTCAGCCACATCCGCATCGCCCGCCGGCCCGAAGCGCTCCACGCGGTGCGCATCGCCGCCGGCGAGGCCGATGCGGTGATCGGCGGCGACGTGGTTGTCTCGGCGAGCGTCGAAGCGCTCGCCAAGATGGCCGGCGGACGCACCCGCGCGGTCATCAACTGTGCCGAGACGCCGACCTCGGACTTCACCAAGAACCCCGACTGGCAATTCCCGCTCGACACCATGCAGCGCACCGTGCGCGAGGCGGTCGGCGAGGACAAGGCCGACTTTCTCGACGCCAACGCGCTGGCCGAGGCCCTGATGGGCGACGCCATCGCCAGCAACCTGTTCCTGCTCGGCTACGCCTGGCAGCGCGGCATGGTGCCGGTGTCGCACGCGGCGCTGATGCAGGCCATCGAGCTCAACGGCGTCGCCATCGAGATGAACAAAAAAGCGCTGCTGTGGGGCCGCCGCGCCGCCCACGACCTGGCCGCGGTGCAGCGCTTCGCCGCGCCTGCGCCGGTGGGGCCGCTGCACGCCCCCACCCTCGACGACGCCATCGACCGCCGGGTGCGCCATCTCACCGCCTACCAGAACGCCGCCTACGCCGAGCGCTATCGCCTGCTGGTCGAACGGGTACGCGCCGCCGAAGCGCCACTGGGCAACACCCGGTTGAGCGAAGCCGTGGCCCGCAACTACTTCAAACTGCTGGCCTACAAGGACGAGTACGAAGTCGCCCGCCTCTACACCGACGCCACCTTCTGGGACGCCCTCAACGCCACCTTCGAGGGCGACTTCCAGATCAGCTTCCACCTCGCCCCGCCACTCACCAGCCGTCCCGACCCGACCACCGGGCGGATCGCCAAGCACGCCTACGGCGCCGGCATGCTGCGCCTCTTCCGCCTGCTCGCCCG
>JAGRFO010000177.1 GCA_020446005.1 Rhodocyclaceae bacterium
CATGACCGAACAGCTAGCTGCCGGCGAGGTCGTCCGGCAGGGCGCCGCAGTACACCGCCACGAAGGGCGCCTCGGCGCGGGCGCTGTTGCGGTGGATCCCCAGCGCCACGTATTCCTGGCCGGTGCCGGTGGCGCCGGTGATCAGCCCGTGGCGGTTGGCCAGGCGGGGCAGCAGGGTGATGTCGCGGCCTTCCGAGCGGGCGATGACGAGCGGGGCGGTCATGAAAGTCTCCGGGTGACGGGGGGAATCGGATCAGCGCGGGCAGGCGGCCTGGCAGGCGTCGTAGCTGCGTTGGCAGCTTGCGCTGTGGCCGCAGTGGAAGAGTTGGTCGCCGCAGCGATGGACGCACTGGTTCCAGCGCGGATTGCTTGGCGTGGCAACGCGCGCGGTGGGGCAGCGCTCGAGCGCAAAGCCGCGTGCCGGGCCGGGTACGCGCAGCCATTGCTGCGGGGTGAAGGCTAGCGACGACTGCAGCGCGCTGACCGCCTCGTCCCCGCGCAGCATGCCGGAGCGCTGCAGCGTGGCCAGCCCCCAGCAATCGGCGGCCTGCGCGCTCGCCTCGGTGCGCGCATCACGCGCCTGGCCGAGGTTGTGGCGGGCGCATTCGTGGGCGTACAGGAAGGCGCGCGCCGCGTCGGTCAGATCGGGCAGGGCGCGCGGGTTGTAGACGATGGTCGGGCGGCCGTTTTCCATCAGGGTCGTCACCAGCAGTGGCGATTCGGCGTCGAGCCGGGTGGGCACGGTGCGGCCTGCGGCGTCGGTGCAGCCGCTGAAGGTGAGGTCCTGGGCCTGGGCGGGCAGGGCAAACAGTGCGAGCAGGGACAGCAGGAAAACGGTTCGCAGGGCGGTCATGAGGGCGCTCCGGGGTGGGCCGACGATTCGGCTGGCATGGTGACCCCCTGAATCTAGCAGACTCGGCGCGCCTCCGGGCAGTTGCCGCAAGCGCAGCCGACGCGACGCCGTATAATGTGGCCTTTTCAATTGCCCGATACCGGCCGGATCGGGCAGCAGCACGAGTCGGGGAGCGTTTATGGCGGGTCATTCCAAATGGGCCAACATCCAGCACCGCAAAGGTCGCCAGGATGCCAAGCGGGGCAAGATTTTCAGCAAGCTGATCAAGGAGGTCACGGTCGCGGCCAAGATGGGCGGCGGCGATCCGTCGGCCAATCCGCGCCTGCGTCTGGCGATGGAAAAGGCCAAGGCCGAGTCCATGCCCAAGGACAACATCGAGAACGCCATCAAGCGCGGCACCGGCCAGCTCGACGGCGCCAGCTATGAAGAGGCGCGCTACGAGGGCTACGGCATCGCCGGCGCGGCGGTGATCGTCGATTGCCTCACCGACAACAAGACCCGCACCGTGGCCGACGTGCGCCACGCCTTCAGCAAATTCGGCGGCAACCTCGGCACCGACGGCTGCGTGGCCTTCCAGTTCGACCATGTCGGCCAGCTGATGTTTGCCCCCGGCACCGACGAGGATGCGTTGATGGAAGCGGCGCTGGAGGCCGGCGCCGAGGACGTGATCGCCAACGACGACGACTCGCTCGAAGTGCTCACCGATCCGGGCCAGTTCCACGCCGTCAAGGAAGCGCTCGAAGCCGCCGGCTTCACCGCCGAGTTCGGCGAGGTGACCATGAAGCCGCAGAACGAGACCGAGCTGGGTGAGGATGACGCCGCCAGGATGCAAAAGCTGCTCGACGCGCTCGACGCGCTCGACGACGTGCAGGAGGTCTACACCTCGGCGGTGTTTGACGAAGCCTGAGCGGGGGCATCGTGCAAAAAACGGCGGCCCGCGGGTCGCCGTTTTGACGTGATGCTTGCGCCGGTCCCGGCGGTTTCAGAACACGCTGTCGATCCGCCCCAGTTCAACCCCGCCCACGAACGCCTTGAAGCGGCTGATATCCGGCCGGTCGAAGAATCCGCCAATCCAGTCCGCCGCCCCCGCGCTGGCAATGCGCCCGTCACGGGCGGTCAGCAACAGGCAGCCGCCGGTGTAGATCTCGCGGCCCGGCCCGGATTCATTGTCCAGCGAGTGGACGATCCAGCGCCCATGCATGGCCTCCACATCGCCATGCCACGGCCAGTGCGCGCGCACCACCGCATCGAGCATGCTGGCGTCCATGCCGATCAGGGCGCCCAGCGTGTCGATCAGCTGGGCTTGGGTTTTCTCTTCCGCCTCGGGTTCGGTCGACCGGTCGCTGAAAAGACGTCGGATCTGGTCGAGTGGGTCGCGCGGATTGGGGAGCAGGCGCGCCATCTCCCCCTTGAGCAAGGCCACAAAGGCCGGGACTTGAAGCGCGCCGATGGTCTGGCCGGCGGCGGTATCGGCGGCCGGCGCGGTCTCTTCCATCTCGCGCGCGGCGGCGACGATCATCGCCAGTCGGCCGGTCCACAAATCGCCGCGCAACTGGGGCGGCAGATCGTCGTCGGCCAGCCCCTTGTCGGCCACCAAAGTGCACACCCGTTTGCCGGTGCCCCAGAACGCGCCAAGCTCCGCCTGACACCAGCTCGACTGGATCGAATGGCGGGTGGCGATGAAGATGCAGCCCACGCACTGGTCGATCGCCTCGCGCAGCTTGTCGCGCAGCGACGCACCCGGCAGCGACTGATTGGGATCGAAATGCGCGATGCCGGCGGCGCCCAGAGCCTCGATCACATTGGCAAAATCATCCCGGTCGCGAAAGTCGTGGCTGACGAAGATCATCGCGTATTCCCCATACCCATGAGAGTGTGCCCGTGTTCACTCGAACGGCGTGGACGGCATGCTACCGCGCCTGGCGCGGCGGGCGCATCTTCACGGTGACGAGAAATAAAAACACAAACGCCCCCAAGTGGGGGCGTTTGCAGGCATTGCCTCTGCCAAAGGGGCTGGACGGCCCCTTGGGGCGTTACTTGCGCGCGCGACGTGCAGCGCCCAAGCCCGCCAGACCGAGACCCAGCAGGGCCAGCGAACCCGGTTCCGGCAGGTCTTGATTGGTCGTGCCGCCGGACGCGGCGAAGCACAGGATCTCCTCGAGTGTTCGCTGGATGTCAGAGCCATTGACCGTCTGAATGTAGCCGCCGCCGGTGTCGCCGAAGGCATAGCCGCCCAGCGAGCCGCCCGTTGCCATGGTGTCGAACAGTTGGGTGACACCAGCAGAGGGATCGTCCGTCACCCATCCAATCAGGAGGGTGCCCGTGCTGATGGCCAACTGGTTGGCAGCATAAGCGACATCGTAATCGGCCTGATTGACCGGTGCGCCTTGTTCGGTGCCTTCGTCACCAATGGTCACGACCGCCTTGTAGTATTTCTGATCGCCAACGGCGTCGTTGTTCCACGCGTAGTGGTTGATCAGGTCGATGACGGCCGGGCCGTTGTCCTCGGAACTGTTGGACAGCGGGGTGGCGGGCAGCGCCAGAACGTAGGAACTGACCGTTTCGTTGAAGACGGTACCGCGAGTGCCGGTAATCCCCATGAAGCGTGCACGGATGTAGCAGTCAATCTCCGGGCACGAAAGGTTCTGGACAGCCTGTTGCGCGACGGTACCGATGGCGGTGATGTCGTCCCACATGCTGCTGCTGGTATCGATCACGAAGACGATGTCCAGGATGCTGTCGGCAGATGCCTGATTCAGTGCATCACCACCGGTGATGGCGGATGCCTGAGCGCTCCCGGCAACCACGGCGGTGGAGACGATTGCGCTGGCGAGCGCGGAACGGATGAATTTTTTCATGATGACCTCCTGTAAAAAAATATTGCGAACAAGGGCCATAGAGCAGTCTTCGTGCCAGTCTAAAATGTTTTTATTATTCAAAGTGTTATTTGACAGTCGCGGCTTGCAAAAAAACGGTGTGTCAAAAATTCCGACTCGAATCGGCCGCTACGACATGGAATTGATGGGGCAACAACGTGCAGTCGGCCGACATGGGTGTTGCCGGTCGCAACAATCCGCTTGAGCCCTGCGCGGCGTCTGCGCTCAAAACAGGCGTTACGACGGATCGGGCGTCTGGGTGGAGGTGACGCAGAGCGTGTCGGCGGTCAGTTTGAGCGACGCCTGGCAGGTGGCGAGGTCGGGCTGGGGGTTGAGGTCGAGGGTGGTGTCCGAGTAGTTCAGCGCGAAGGCGTGTCGCGGGGCGGACTGGGCGTCGGCGTGGGAGAAGCGGACGAAGCGCAGCGCCGAGGGGATGCAGCGCATCTGCTGGACGTTCGCCCCGCCCTTGCGCAGCACCGCGCCGATCGCTTCGCTGCGCGCGGCGCACTGTTCGGCTGACGGGGTGTTCACGAACGCGGCCGACATCTGGCCGTCGGCCAGCAGGGTGAGGATGAGCAGGACGTGGGCGGCGGGCATGTGGGCGCTCCGGGGGAACAATGAATGCGCGACAGCCTAATCGGGCCGGCGCGCGGCGGCTCTGATCCGGATCAGGAAAGGCCGCCTTACTCGTGACGCAGTGCGTCGATGGGGTCGAGCCGCGCGGCGCGGCGGGCCGGGAAGAAGCCGAACACCACGCCGATGAGGGCCGAGAAGCCGAAGGAGAGCAGGTTGATGCCGGGGTCGAACAGGTAGGGGATGTCCATGATCGCGGCCAATCCCACCGACGCCAGCGTCGCCAGCACCACCCCGGTGATCCCGCCTAGGCAGGCCAGCACCACCGCTTCGATCAGGAACTGCAGCAGCACTTCCTTCTCCATCGCGCCGATGGCCAGGCGGATGCCGATCTCGCGGGTGCGCTCGGTCACCGACACCAGCATGATGTTCA
>JAGRFO010000178.1 GCA_020446005.1 Rhodocyclaceae bacterium
ACGTGATTCTGGTGGGCGAGTTGCGTGACCTCGAAACCATCCGCCTCGCACTCACCGCCGCCGAAACCGGCCACCTGGTGTTCGGCACCCTGCACACCTCGTCAGCGGCCAAGACCATCGACCGGATCATCGACGTCTTCCCGGCGGCGGAGAAGGACATGATGCGCGCGATGCTGTCGGAGTCGCTGCGCGCGGTCATCGCCCAGACCCTGCTCAAGACCAAGGATGGCAAGAGCCGGGTGGCGGCGCACGAGATCATGATCGGCACCCCGGCGATCCGCAACCTGATCCGCGAAAACAAGATCGCGCAGATGTACTCGTCGATCCAGACCGGCCAGAATGTCGGCATGCAGACCCTCGACCAGTGTCTGGCCGACCTGGTGCGACGCAACGTGGTCTCCGCCTCGGAAGCCCGGCTGCGTGCGCAGAACAAGGACAATTTCCCCGGATAAGCCCGGCGACACTCAACGGAGCACTGGATGGAACGCGATCAGTCCCTCAAATTCATGCAGGATCTGTTGCGCCTGATGGTGCAGAAAAACGGGTCCGACCTGTTCATCACCGCCGGCTTCCCGCCCGCCATCAAGATCGACGGGCGGATCGTGCCGCAGTCGAACCAGATCCTCTCGCCACAGCACACCACCGAGTTGGCGCGCGCGATCATGAACGACAAGCAGGCCGCCGAGTTCGAAGCCACCAAGGAGTGCAACTTCGCCATCTCGCCGGCCAACATCGGCCGCTTCCGGGTGAACGCCTATGTGCAGCAAGGCCGCGTTGGCTGCGTGCTGCGGACCATCGCGCAGAAAATCCCCACCCTCGACGAACTCGGCCTGCCCAGCGTGCTGCGCGAAATCGCCATGGCCAAACGCGGGCTGGTCATCTTCGTGGGCGGCACCGGCACCGGCAAGACCACCTCGCTGGCGGCGATGGTCGACTACCGCAACGAGCACAGCTACGGCCACATCATCACCGTCGAGGACCCGGTCGAATACGTGCACCAGCACAAGAACTGCATCATCACCCAGCGCGAAGTGGGCATCGACACCGAGGACTGGAGCATCGCCCTCAAGAACACCCTGCGTCAGGCGCCCGACGTGATCCTGATGGGCGAAATCCGCGACCGCGAGACCATGGACCACGCCATCGCCTTCGCCGAAACCGGTCACCTGTGCCTGGCCACCCTGCACGCCAACAGCGCCAACCAGGCGATCGACCGGATCATCAACTTCTTCCCCGAAGAGCGCCGTCAGCAACTGCTCATGGACCTCTCCCTCAACCTGCGCGCCATGATCTCGCAGCGCCTGCTGCCGATGGTCGGCCGCAAGGGGCGCATCCCCGCCGTCGAGATCATGCTCAACTCGCCGCTGATCTCCGACCTGATCTTCAAGGGCGAAGTCTCGGAGGTGAAGGAAGTGATGAAGCGCTCCTCCGAGCTCGGCATGCAGACCTTCGACCAGGCGCTGTTCAAGCTTCACGAGGACGAACTCATCAGCTACGAAGACGCCCTGCGCAACGCCGACTCGGTCAACGACCTGCGCCTGCAGATCAAACTCAACAGCAAGCACGGCGACAAGGACCTCGGCGCGGGCATCCAGCACCTCGACATTGTCTGAGCTCGCCCCCGGAGTGGACCAATCCGTGGGCAACTGTCACCATGCGCGCAGCTATATCTAAAGTTTGATGCCCGCAGCGTCGTTGAGGGACGATGAAAGGCCTCTGGCCTCGGACCATACGGAGTAAGGTGACATGACGGAAGCGACCCCCAGAAAAGCACCCTTTGTCGTCGAGTGGCGCGACGGATTCAAGATCAATGTGCCGCAGGTCGACAGCGAGCACCAGCATCTGTTTGCGCTGGTCAAGCAGCTCGACGTGACCACGGTGGATTCCACCCTCGACGAACTGCTCGAGTACGTCGTCACCCACTTCTCCAACGAACAGCAGCTGATGGAAGACAGTGGCTACCCGGACTTCCCGGCCCACCTCAAGCTGCACGAGGAATTCAGCGCCACGGTGGCCGACTTCCTCAGCGCCAGCGACACCTGGGACGACGAGCGCATCCAGGATCTGCGCCGCTTCCTCAACAAATGGCTGATCGGCCACATCATGACCCACGACCTGCGCTTCGGAAACTGGCACCGCGAGCACCACGGGGCCCACGCCCCCGAGCCCGTCAAGGCCAGAAAAAAGGTCGGCTGGTTCGACCGTCTGCTCGGGCGAGGCTGAGCGGCGCGCCCGACGCCTTCTCCCGCTGGGTCGAACCGCCCCGCCTAGTCGCGTGGGCAGGCAGTTTCGCTGCCCCACGCCTCACCGCTCGCTCAAAGCCAGCTTCACCCCCAGCCCCGCATACAGGCTCGCTGCGCACCCCTGCAGCCGTCCGGTCGACACCGTGAAGATCACCCCGCCCCCGGAGATGAATCGCCCCAGAGTCTGGCCACATGCGCGCCAACGCCCCTGGCGCTTGGCCTAACGTGAAACACCCACATAACCACTGCCCCTCTTCTTGGCCGACGTACCAAATATTGGTAACATGACAAGCTCTCCGCTATTGCGAGGAACCCGACATGGGACGAAACACCAGCATCTCTCTTGGCAGTCACTTCACCGACTTTGTTGATGAGCGTGTAAGAGCAGGTCGCTATGCCTCAGCCAGCGAAGCCGTTCGTGCTGGCATGCGGCTGTTAGAGCAAGAAGAAGCCAAGCTGGACCTGCTGCGGAAAACGCTGGCGGCCGGAGAGGGTGAACTGGACCAAGGCAAAGGCCTTGATGGTGAATCTGTCATGGATCGTTTGATCGGTTAATGGCGAAGTACGACCTCTCGCCCCAGGCTGAAAGAAGCCTCATTCAGATTAGCGACTACACCCTCAAGAACTTCGGCGAGCGCCAAAGAAAGAAATATTTGACTGCACTACGAAAGCAAATGCGGGCCGCTGCCGCCAACCCCAAAAAGGGCCGCCAGCGC
>JAGRFO010000179.1 GCA_020446005.1 Rhodocyclaceae bacterium
GCCCCTTGCTGGGCGTCTCGCGCGCCGCGCTGGCGACGGCGGCGACCGCGGCGGGCTTGTGCTGGGTGGAAGACGAGAGCAACGCCGACCCGCGCTTTACCCGCAATTTTCTGCGTCATGCGGTGATGCCGGGGCTGCGCGAGCGGTTTTTGGCGGTCGACGAGACGCTGGCGCGGGCGGCGGGCCACTTCGCGGAAGCTTCAGGGTTGCTCGATGAACTGGCGGCAGAGGACGACGCACGCTGCGGTGCGCCCTGGTCGCGGACGACGGTACGTGGCCTGAGCGCGGCGCGGCTCGCCAATCTGGTGCGCTGGCGTCTGCGCGTGCTGGCGTTGCCGATGCCCGACGAGGCGCGGCTGGGCGAATCACTGCGTCAGCTGATGTCCTGCGAGGCGAGCCGTCCGCTGTGTTTACCGCTGGGGGCCTCGGTGCTGCATGCCTACCGCGACGCGGTGTGGCTGACGCCGCGGCTGCCGGACTTGCCGGCCGATCCGCTGCCCTGGCTGGGGGTGGGTGAGTTGGCGTGGGGTGAGGGGGTGCTGGGCGCGGTGGCAGGAGTTGGCGTGGGGCTGGATGCGGCGCGGCTGGCGGCGGCGACGTGCTGCGAGATCGTGGCGCGTTGGGCGGGGTGCCGCTTGCGCCTGCCGGGGCGACCACTCAAGGACGTGCGGCGACTGGCGCAAGAGGCCGGCTGGGCGCCGGTCGAGCGCGATCGGCTGCCGATCCTGCGGGTTGATGGCGAGGTGGCGTGGATGGCCGGGGCGGGCGTGGCTGCGGGGTTTGCGTGCGCGCCGGGCGCGCCGGGAGTGCGCCTGACGTGGACCCGCCCGGCGGCTTACTCTTCGGCGGGGACGACGGTGTTGTAGAGCCCGGCGACGGTCAGTTGCTGGGCCAGTTCGACGGCCGAGCGCACGCCCATCTTCTCGAACACGCGGGCGCGGTGGACTTCCACCGTGCGCATCGAGATGTTCAGTTCGTCGGCGATCACCTTGTTGAACTTGCCGGCCAGGATCAGCACCATCACTTCGCGTTCCCGGCCGGTGAGCTGGTCGAGGCGGGCGGCGGTGTCTTCGCGGCTGGCGCGTTGCTGGTTGAGGCGGGCGTCTTCTTCCAGCGCGGCCTTGACGATGTCGACCAGGGCATTGTCGTCAAAGGGTTTTTCGACAAAATCGAAGGCGCCGCGCTTGAGCGCGGTGACCGCCATCGGCACGTCGCCGTGGCCGGTGATGAAGATGATCGGCAGGCGGCTGCCGCTGCGGCGCAGCAGGTCGGCGCAGTCCAGCCCGCTCATGCCGCGCATGCGGATGTCCATGACCAGACAGCCGCGCCATTCGGGTTTCCACGAAGCCATGAACTCCTCTGCCGATGACCAGGTGGCGGAGGGCAGGTTGCGGGTGCGGAACAGCCACGACAGGGCGTCGCGAATGGCTTCGTCGTCGTCAACGACATGGGCGAGCGGTACGGAGTCGAAGGTCATGAGGCGCAGGGCAGGGAGAAGGTAAAGATCGTACCACCTTCGGGATTGGGCTCGAAGCCCAGCCGGCCGCGGTGCAGTTCGGCGATCGAGCGGCAGATGTTCAGCCCCATGCCCATGCCTTCGTCCTTGGTGGTGAAGAAGGGGTCGAAGATGCGCTGGGCGGCATCGGCATCGATGCCGCGGCCGTGGTCGGTGACGCGCAAGGTGGCCATGTCGCCGTCGCGCACGGTGTCGACGCGGATCACCCGCGGCCGTTCCGGGGCGTCGCGCATGGCGTCCATGCCGTTGCGGATCAGGTTGACCGCGACCTGCTCGAGCATCACCGGGTCGGCGCTCACCGGCAGAGGCTCGGCCGACAGCGCGGTGTCGATGTCCATCGCGCGCTTGTGAGCGTCGGGCTCGATCAGGCCGATGGCGTCGGCGATGACGGTGTTGAGGTCGATGGCGATGCATTTCGGTTCGCTGCGCCGGACGAAGTCGTGCACCCGGCGGATGATGGCGCCTGCACGGCGGGCCTGTCGGGTGATGCGGGTCAGAATGTCGTGCATTTCACTGGTGTCGGGGGTTTCGACCTCCAGTTGGTTGAGGCAGCCGGCGCTGTAGCTGGAAATGGCGGTCAGCGGCTGGTTGAGTTCGTGCGCCAGCGTCGACGCCATTTCGCCCATCGAGATCAGTCGCGAGGTCGCTTGCAGGCGCTCCTCCTGCTGGCGGGCCATGGTTTCGGCGCGTTTCTGGACCGTGATGTCGAGAAAAGAGCCCATCCAGCCGGTTTGCTTGCCGGTGGCGTCGATGAGCGGAGCTTCGAAAATCAGGGTGTCGATGGCGTGGCCATCCTTGTGGCGGAAGCGTACTTCGACCCCTTCGCGGGGGGCTTCGCCGGACAAGATCCGGTTGTGGATGGCGAGGGTGCGCTCCATCTCAGAGGGGTCCCAGTAAGGCATCGGCGGGGTGGTGCCGAGCAGTTCCTGCGCTTCGTAGCCGATCATGCGGCAAAACGCAGGGTTGACGTAGGTGATCCGGCCACTCATGTCGCGCGCGCGCAGGCCGGTGAGCAGGGAGTCCTCCATCGCGCTGCGAAATGCCATCTCGCCACGCAGAGCCAGTTCGGCGGCCTGTCGCCCCATGGTGTGCTGGCGCAATTGCCACAGGCTCCAGACGATCACCCCCCCGAGGAACACCATCGCGCTGATGAGTAGTACCGGCACCCAGCGGGTGGGCGCCTTGTAGGCATTGACGTGCAGGGTCAACCCGTAGCCGGGCGGGTCGAAGGGGATGGTGTATTGCTGGTGGCTCGATTGCGCCTCGACCTTTGATTTGGCGGCGATTTCCTTGCCGTCAGGATCCAGGACGCTGACCCGGTATCGCTCCGAAAACCACCATGGCAGTTCGCGTACGACCAGCTGCTGGAGCGAGTAGATGCCGACCACGGTGCCGATGTGCTGGCTGTCGACGAAGATCGGGACATGGACGTTGAAGCGCCAGTTGTCGCCCAGCACCGGGTAGGTCGGGCCATACACGCCGCGCCCCATCGCCCGCGCCAGGCGGCTGGTTTCGCTGGAGGGGATGGCGCCGCGGGCTTCGCCGACCAGCACGTCGTCGGTGGCGTAGGGCCGCCCGCCCAGCACTTCGCCGTCGGAATCCAGCCACAGCACCTGCGCCAGGCCGCTGTCGGGTTTGAGGAGCTGGATCAGGCGGGCGTCGGTCTGGCCGTCGATGGGCTCGCCGGAGAGCAGCGCGCGGCCGATCTGGCCGAGTTGCTCCTCGTTGCGGTCGAGCCGGAAGCGCAGATCCTGCTCCATCCACAGCACGTCGTTGATCAGGGTTTCCCGCTGTGTTTCGTCGTCGAAGTGGCGGGTCATCCACACCAGCGCGACGATCACCACCAGCATCAGGGCCAGGGTCAGCGAGGGCAGCCGCCAGTACCAGACTGGAGCGATGGAAAAGTTGCGCGGGCGGGCGGGGCGGCGCTGCATGGTGATTGCGGTCTTCCACAATTGCGGGGAGATGTCGCTGGAACGACACTCTAAACCATGCCCGGCATGCGTGGGGCTGATGCGTGGGGACACACGCACCGATGTGTTAGAAGAGGGCATCACACAACGGAGGAGCGGGGAGATGCGATTGATTGCGCTGCTGGTCGGCGTCGTCGCCATGGGCGCGACCATGCTGGCTCAGGCCGCAGAACCGATAGTCATCAAGTTCAGTCACGTCGTGGCGCCCAACACGCCCAAGGGCATGGGGGCCGAAAAGTTCAAGGCGCTGGCCGAACAGTACAGCGAAGGCGCGGTGCGGGTGGAGGTGTACCCGAACAGCACCCTGTACAAAGACAAGGAGGAAATGGAAGCGCTGCAGTTGGGCGCGGTCGAGTTGATTGCCCCGTCGCTGGCCAAGTTCGGGCCGTTGGGGGTGCGGGTGTTCGAAGCCTTCGACCTGCCGTACATCTTCGACAGCTACGCCGATCTGCACAAGGTCACCGCCGGGCCGCTGGGCGCGCGGATGTTCGAGGCGCTGGAGTCGCGGGGGATCAAGGGGCTGGCCTACTGGGACAACGGGTTCAAGTCGTTCTCGGCCAATACGCCGATCCGCCAGCCCGCTGACCTGAAGGGGCGCAAGATGCGCATTCAGTCCTCCAAAGTGCTCGATGCGCAAATGCGTGCGCTGGGCGCGTTGCCGCAGGTGACCGCGTTTTCGGAGGTGTATCCGGCGCTGCGGGCGGGGGTGGTCGAGGGGACGGAAAATCCGCATTCGAACTTCTACACCCAGCGGATGCACGAGACGCAGAAGCACATGACGCTGACCGAACATGGCTATCTGGGCTACGCCGTGATCACCACCGAGAAGTTCTGGGACGGTCTGCCCGGCAGCGTGCGCGATGCGCTGGAGCGGGCGATGCGCGAAGCGACGGAATACACCAACCGCATCGCCAAGGATGAAAACGACAAGGCGCTGGCCGCGGTGCGGGCCGCCGGAACCACTGAGATTTACGTGCCGACCAGCGAGGAGCGGCGGGCCTTCAAGAAAGCGCTGCTTCCGGTGCATCGCAGCATGGCGCCACGGATTGGCTCGGAACTGATCGAGGCCATTTACGAAGAAACCGGATTTGATCCGGAAAAACTATAGACGGATCGACCACTGAAACGGGTCCTTCCCTGATTTGCCGGCCCGCCGCCTATGCTGACGGCTGGGCCGGCACCCAGAGCATCTCCCTCTGGCTACGGCAGCATTGCGTAGCCTTTGATGCAACCGTGTCCTTTGGTTACCCGGCCCGCGTGGCCGGGTTTTTTTTGCATCACCGGCCGATGGGAGATGACGCCGATTATTGCTAGAATACCGCGCTTAACTTTTTGATTACTTACAAGAGCACCTCAATCATGGCCATTGAACGCACCCTGTCCATCATCAAGCCCGACGCCGTTGCAAAGAACGTGATCGGCAAAATCTACCAGCGCTTCGAAGACGCCGGCCTGAAGATCATCGCCGCCAAGCTGGTGCATCTGTCCGCGCAGGAAGCCGGTCAGTTCTACGCCGTGCACAAGGCCCGCCCGTTCTACAAGGATCTGGTCGAGTTCATGACCTCCGGCCCGGTGATGATCCAGGTGCTCGAAGGCGAAGGCGCGATCGCCAAGAACCGCGAGTTGATGGGCGCTACCAACCCCAAGGAAGCCGCGCCGGGCACCATCCGCGCCGACTTTGCCGAGTCCATCGACGCCAACGCCGTGCACGGCTCCGATGCGCCGGAAACCGCGGCGGTGGAAGTGGCCTTCTTCTTCCCCGGCATGAACGTCTACAGCGGCCGCTGATCCGGCTTCGCCCCGCACGCAAGGGAGTCGGCCCGGTCAGCGGGCCGATTGCATTTGACTGCGGAGCTCACGGCATGACGGACAAGCTCAACCTGCTCGATCTTGATCTCGACGGACTGGTCGAGTGGTTTGCCGCGCGCGGCGAAAAGCCGTTTCGCGCCCGGCAGGTCATGCGCTGGCTGCATCGCGCCGGCGTCAGCGACTTCGAGCAGATGAGCGATGTTGCCAAAAGCCTGCGCGCCAAGCTGGCTGAGGAGGCCTGCGTGCGCTGGCCGGCGGTGGTGCGCGACAGCGTGTCGACCGACGGCACCCGCAAGTGGCTGCTGGATGTCGGCGCCGGCAACGCGGTCGAGACGGTGTTCATCCCGGAGACCAGTCGGGGGACGCTGTGCGTGTCCTCGCAGGCCGGCTGCGCGCTCGACTGCGCCTTCTGCTCCACCGGCAAGCAGGGCTTCAACCGCAATCTGAGCTCGGCCGAAATCATCGGTCAGCTGTGGCTGGCCAACCGGCTGCTCGGGGCCACCGCCGACGGCGAACGGATCGTCAGCAACGTGGTGATGATGGGCATGGGCGAGCCGCTGGCCAATCTCGACAACGTGGTCACCGCGCTGCGGCTGATGCTTGACGACCACGCCTATGGGCTGTCGCGGCGGCGGGTGACGGTGTCTACCTCCGGGATCGTGCCGGCCATGGACCGGCTGCGCGAGGAGTGCCCGGTGGCGCTGGCGGTGTCGCTGCACGCGGCCAATGACGCGCTGCGCGATCGGCTGGTGCCGATCAACCAGAAGTACCCGCTGCGCGAACTGCTGGCGGCGTGCAATCGCTACCTCGACGCCGCGCCGCGCGACTTCGTCACCTTCGAGTACGTGATGCTCGACGGCGTCAACGACACCGATGGCGATGCCCGCGAGCTGGTCGCGATCGCCCGTCAGGTGCCGTGCAAGTACAACCTGATTCCGTTCAATCCCTTCCCGAATTCCGGTTTCCGGCGCTCGCCGGCGGAGCGCATCCGGCGCTTTGCCGGTATCCTGCAGGACGCCGGGATCGTGGCAACCACGCGCAAGACCCGCGGCGACGATGTCGATGCCGCCTGCGGCCAGTTGGCCGGTCAGGTGCTGGACAAAACCCGCCGCACCCGGATTCTTCAACCCGCACGTGAGCTTGGCCAATGAAGACATTGAAGCTGTGCGCCCTCGCCGCTGCCGTCGGGCTGCTCGCCGCCTGCACCGCCAACCCGGTCAATCGCTCCGGCTCGGCCGAATTCCAGCGTCCGGCCTCCGAGCGGCCGGTGACCAGCGATGCTCAGGCGCGCGCCAAGACCCACGCCGATCTGGGCATGGCCTACACCTCCGCGCGGCGCTACGGCGTGGCGCTGGACGAGGCCCGTCTGGCGCTCGCCTATGACGAGAGCTACGCGCCGGCCCACCATCTCAAGGCGCTGGTGCTGATGGCGCTCGAAGACACCGTTTCGGCGCGCGCCAGCTTCGAGCGCGCGGTCCAGCTCGCGCCGGGCGACCCCGAAATCAACAACGCCTACGGCTGGTATCTGTGCACCGCCGGGGATACCGAAGGCGGGTTGGCGCGGCTGGCCGTGGCGGCGCGCAACCCCTACTATGCGACCCCCACCCGGCCGCTGACCAACAGCGGACTGTGTCTGGTCGCCAAAGGGCGGGACGAGGAAGCCACGGATTACTTCCGCCGCGCCTTGCGGGCCGATGGCGAGAACATTCAGGCGATCCTGAATCTGGCCGCGATCGCCTACCGCGCGCGCAACTACGAAGCGGCCCACGCCTATCTGAACACCGCGCACCAAACCTCCTTCATGTCCGCCGAATCACTGTGGCTGGGGGTGCGGGTGGAGCGCGCGCGAGGCGACCGGGAGGCGGAAGCGAGCTACGTGAGCCAGCTCACCAGCCGTTTTCCCACCTCGCGCGAGTATCAGCTGATGATTGAAGGAAAGTACGAGTGAGCGAGGAACTCCACCCGATGGATGCCGACCCGTCGCCGGTGGTCGGCGTGGGCGCCATGCTCACGGCCACCCGCGAGGAGCACGGGCTGTCCATCGCCGATGTGGCGCAGGCGCTCAAGCTCACCCAGCGTCAGGTCGAGGCGCTGGAAACCGAGCGTTTCGACCTGCTCCCCGGGGTCGCCTTCGCGCGCGGTTTTCTGCGCAACTACGCGCGCTTCCTGGGGCTTGATCCCGACCCCTTGCTGGCCGCGCTGGCGCAGACCGACGGGGTCGGTTCGCCGGAGCTCGCGCCGGTCTGCAATGCCGAAGGCACCATGCCCACCGGCGACGGCGGGCTGCGGCCGTCGGCGCTGCCGATCGCGGTGCTGGCGATCCTGCTGCTCGGGGTGGTGGTGGCCGGCTGGTATTTCGACTGGTTCGCGCAGCCGCGTGACCATGGCGAATCGGCTCAGGTGCTCGAGACGCCGGTCGCACCCGCAGCGCTCACGCCCGTTCCGCCCGCTGCCGATCTGACCCCGGTGGTGATTCCCGATGATGCGCCGGCCGGGTCAGCCGCGGTTGCGGCACCCCCGGCGGATGGTGTCGCGACGCTGCCGGCCGATGTCCCCCCGGCCGCGCCGCTGGCGGTGGATACTCCCGCTGCGCCGGCAACGGGTGAGTCCGCCGCGCCCGAGCCGGTGGTGTCTGCGCCGATGGCGGTGGCACCGCCGCTGACCGCCGAAGCGGCCGAGCCCCCCGCGCCGGCGGCCGAACCCGTCCCGCAGTTGCTGTTCCGTTTCGCCAAGGAATCTTGGGTCGAGGTGCGCGATGGCAGCGGCAAGATCATCTTTGCGCGCACCAACCGCGCCGGGTCGGTGCAGGAAGTGCAGGGCACCCCGCCCTTCCGGCTGACCATCGGCAACGCCAAGAGCGTGACCCTCGAATACGCCGGACAGCCGGTCGATCTGACGCCTCACACCAACGTCAGCGTGGCCCGGTTGACGCTGGAATGAACACGCGCATGGACGGCCAGATTCCGGGCGCCGCCGCGCCACGGCGACGGGCGCGCTGCGTGACGGTCGGCGCGGTGCGCGTCGGCGGCGAGGCGCCGGTGGTGGTGCAGTCGATGACCAACACCGACACCGCCGACCACATCGCCACCGCGATCCAGGTCGCGCAGTTGGCGCGCGCCGGTTCGGAGCTGGTGCGCCTGACGGTCAACAATGAGGCGTCGGCGCGGGCGGTGCCCAAGATTCGCGAGCAACTCGCGCGCATGAATGTCGAGGTGCCGCTGGTCGGTGACTTCCACTACAACGGCCACACGCTGCTCACCCAGGTGCCGGAGTGCGCCGAAGCGCTGGCCAAGCTGCGCATCAACCCGGGCAATGTCGGCGCCGGCGCCAAGCGCGATCCGCAGTTCGCGGCGATTGTCGAGATCGCCTGCAAGTACGACAAGCCGGTGCGCATCGGCGTCAATTGGGGCAGCCTCGACCCGTCGGTGCTGGCGCGCATCATGGACGCCAACGCCAAGCGCGCCGTTCCGCACGATGCCGGTGCGGTGATGCGCGAGGCGCTGGTCACCTCGGCGCTCGAATCCGCCGCCAAGGCCGAGGACTACGGCCTGGGCGGCGACAAGATCATTCTCTCGGCCAAGGTGTCGAGCGTGCAGGATCTGATCGCGGTGTATCGCGATCTGGCACGGCGCTGCGACTACCCGCTGCATCTCGGGCTGACCGAGGC
>JAGRFO010000180.1 GCA_020446005.1 Rhodocyclaceae bacterium
GTGCCGGTCATGGAGTTGGCGATCACCTTGTAATCGGCACCCACGTAGTTCGGCGCGGAGATGATCTTGGCCGCTTCCTTGCGGTTCTTGTTGTTCTCCGCGTCCAGCCAGTAAGCAGCGCGGATCATCGCCTTGACCACCGCCTTGTGGGTGTTGGGGTACTTGTCGTTCCAGTCCTTGGTCACCCCGAAAACCTTCTCCGGGTTGTTCTTCTGGATCTCGTAGTCGGTGATGATCGGCGCGCCGATGCCCTTGAACACCGCCTGCTGGTTCCACGGCTCACCCACGCAGTAGCCATAGATGGTGCCGGCTTCCATGGTGGCGGGCATCTGCGGCGGCGGGGTCACGGAGAGCAGCACGTCGGCATTGATGGTGCCGGCGGTGTCGCCTTTCTTCGGCGCGTAGAGGCCCGGGTTCATGCCGCCCGAGGCGAGGTAGTAGCGCAACTCGTAGTTGTGCGTCGACACCGGGAACACCATGCCCATCTTGAAGGCCTTGCCTTCCTTCTTGTAGTCGTCGACCACTTCTTTCAGGTACTTGGCCTGGATCGGATGCACCGGCTTGCCGTCCGGCTGCAGCGGCAGCTTGGTCTTGAGCTTCTCCATCACCTCGTTGGAAACGGTGATGCCGTTGCCGTTGAGGTCCATCGAGAACGCGGTGATCACGTGCGCCTGGGTACCGTAGCCGATGGTCGCCCCCAGCGGCTGACCGGCCAGCATGTGCGCGCCGTCGAGCTCACCGGAGATCACGCGGTCGAGCAGCACCTTCCAGTTGGCTTGCGCCTCGAGGGTCACGTACAGGCCTTCGTCCTCGAAGTAGCGCTTTTCGTAGGCCACCGCCAGCGGGGCCATGTCGGTCAGCTTGATGAAGCCGAACTTCAGATCGGGCTTCTCGACATCTTCCGGCGCGGCATGGGCCGGCGCGGTGGCGACACACACACCGAGAGCCAGCGCGGCCAATGCACCGCTGACGGCGTGACCGATGCGCGAGGCGCGGATCTTTTTCATTGCATCCCGTTTCATGGACCAAACTCCTGTGTTGAGGATCAAAAAACCTTTTTTCGTAACAAAAAGGCCCACGAAGTCCCGACCCGCATGGCCAGGCTTTCGTGGACCTCGTTGTCCGTCGTAGCCCGCCAGTGGGCCTGCATCACGCACTCCGCGCTTGCGGAGGGCTCAGGCGCCGGCGTTCATCGTTGAACAACACGGTGCATGAGCACTTGAACTCCTTTGAGCAAGGCGCGTGCCAATCATTGGAATTTCAATTACTTCAATGAGTTGAATCAGAAATCGGCGATCGCGTCGGGGTTCCCGGCGCACGCCGTTTGCACCACGACCACCCCCTCGGCGCGCCTCGCGCCCCGCATTGGTGCAATGCAACACCGCGCACTTAGCGCGCTGAACGCGCCCCCGGAGCGGCCGTGGCGAGGTCCGCCAGATAAGCCGCCGGCTGTGCCGGATCGAAGTGCATGCCGTCGAAAAAGCGGTCCGCGCCCATGTCGATCGAACCGCCCGGGGTGGGCAGCGACCACGGCCCGCCATGCGCCCCCTCGGTCTTGTAGTCGGTGGCCGGCACGCTCACCCCCAACTCGGCCGCGGCGGCGCGGTACACCTCGCAGCGATACACCGCTTCGGCCACCTCGCGGTACGCCACCCCGGGGTCGAGTTGCCCCCAGCGCACCATCTGGGTGAGCAGCCACACCGCGTGCGAGCGCCACGGAAAGGTCGCCGCGTAGCGATAGAACACGTTGAAGTCGGGCATGCTCACCGGCGCCGAGTCGCGTCCATAGCGCCAGGTCCCGGTCATCGACTGACCAACCACCTGCGGCGGCGCGTTCAGATAATGCCGGGCCGACAGCAGCGCCACCACTTCGGCCCGGTTGTCGACCGCATCCAGCCACTGCGCCGCTTCGATCAGGGCGCGCACCAGCGCCCGGTGGGTGTTGGGATGCGTCTCGGCCCAGCGTCGGCTGACCCCGAGCACCTTCTCCGGGCCGTTGTTCCACAACTCGTAGCTGGTCACCAGCACCTGCCCGACGCCCCGCTCCACCGCGCGCTGATTCCACGGCTCGCCCACGCAGTAACCGTCGATCACCCCGGCCTCGAGATTGGCCACCATGTGCGGCGGGGGGATCACCACCAGCCGCACGTCGCGCTGCGGGTCGATGCCCGCCGCCGCCATCCAGTAGCGCAGTTGATAGTTGTGGGTGGACACCGGGAAGACCATCGCGAAGCTCATCGGCGGACGCCCCGCCGCGCGATCGGCCTCGATCACCTTGCGCAGCGCCTGGCCGGTGGTGGCGGGCTGCGTCATCGCCGCCGCGTCGGCCTCGCACATGCGCGCGTACAAGGCAGTGGAGACGGTGATCGCGTTGCCGTTGAGATCCATCGAGAAGGCGGTGAGCATGTCGGGCTGCGCGCCGCCGACATCGAGGGTTGCCGCCAGCGGCATGGCCGCCAGCATCTGCGCGCCATCCAGCGCGCCGAGCGCCACCTTGTCGCGGATCGTCGCCCACGAAGCCTCGCGCGACAGGCGCACGTTCAGCCCGTGGCGGGCAAAAAAGCCCTTCTCGTGAGCCACCACCAGCGGCGCGCAATCGGTCAGCGGGACGATACCCAGCGCCAACGCCGTCTTTTCCAGCCCTTCCGAGCCGCCCGCCCACGCGCCGCCACTGGGCGGCATCCGACCTTCACTCATGCGTCCTCCCGGCATTCACCGCAGCCTCGGCTGCCCGCGACACCGCAGCGCGCACGGCTTCGCGTTCCTGATTCTTGCACCGGCCGGATCGGCGGCCTTGCCATCCTCCGGTGCGCACTTGCAGTGACGGGAGCGACCTTGGTCCCACGAAGCGGACTAGCGAGTTCCATGCCATCGCCCACGCCCCCGAACACCCCCGCGCCAACACAGGCTGGAAGCACCGGATTGGGCCATCGCGCACCGTCCTTGTGCCCCGCTTCACCGGCTTCAGCCCAGCAGCCGGACGCTGTTGAGCAGATCGCGCGCCACGTCGGCGAGGCGCCGTTTGTGGTCCATCGCATTCTTGCGCAGCATGGCGTAGGCGCTTTCCTCGTCGGTGCCGTGAATCTTCATCAACACCCCTTTGGCGCGCTCGATCACCACCCGGTCGGCCAGCTTGCGATTGGCGTCGTCGCGCGCGCGGCACACCTCCTGATGGGCCTCGAAGCGCGCCCGGGCGATCTTCATCAGGGACGCCAGCCGCCCCGGCGCGAACCCGTCGGCCACGTACACCGCCACCCCGGCGGTCATCGCGGCGCGAATGGTGTCGCTGTCGTCGTCGCGCGAGAACATCAGCACCGGGCGCGGCAGGTCGCGGTGGATCACCGCCAGCCCTTCGAGGGTGTCGCGGTCGGGGGCGTCGGAGTCGATCAGAATCGCGTCGGGGCGCAGGCGCTCGACCTGCGCGCGCAGGTCGAAGGCGGAATCCAGGCAGGCCACCACGTCGTAACCCTCGGCGAGCAGCGCCTGACGCACCGATTCGCGGCGATCGAGCAGGTCATCGACGAGCAGAACGGTCAGCATGCGGTACCTGTGCGGGGTCAACAGGGGGTTCGAAGCAATATCCGCGCCCAGCGCGCGGACTCAGATCACCGGATCGTGCAGCGCCGCGTGGCCGTCGAGCGCGGCGGCATCGAGCAACAGCAGGGACATGTCGTCGTGCGCCGAGGCGCCTTCGAGATGGCCGGCCAGCGCCTGGCGCACCGCCTCCACGCGCTGATCGACGGCGTGGCTGGCGAGGGTCTCCTCGAAGCGCTCGATGCCGAAGGGCTCGCCGCTGTCCCCGGCAACCTCGACCACGCCGTCCGAGAACAGCGCGAACTGCTCGCCGGCGACGAGCGCGCATTGCTCGGGTTCGCACCCCTCGCGGGTGCTCTCGACCACCCCGAGCGGCAACTGGCTCGACGCAAAGCGCCGCCGCACCCGGCCATCGGCGTCCAGCAGCAGGACCTCCGGCACCCCGCCGACCCACACCGCGCCGCGCGTGCCGTCGGGCTCCAGACACACCAGCGCGGCGCCGACAAAGCGCCCCACCGGCAGAGACTGATGCAGCAGATCGTTGAGATCGCGCACCAGCCGGGCGAGCGGCACATCGTCCGCCACCAGCGTATAGAACAGCGGCAGCACCGGCTGCACGCTGACCGCCGCGCTCAGCCCGTGGCCGGTGGCGTCGGCGAGCAGGGCGTAGAGACGGCCCTGCGGCGAACAGGCGACCACCACCAGATCGCCGGAAAAATTCTCCGCCGGCATCACCGTGTAATGCACCCGCGGATCGCGCAGCGCCTTGGCATCGATCTGGCTCAGCATCACCTGGCGCGCCAGCTCCTGCTCGCGCTGCTGTTCGTCGTGCAGGCGCTGCAGCCGCTCGGCGTGTTCGAGGCGCTCGTTGCGGATGCGCACCCGTTCGCTGATGTCGCGCACCACGCCGATAAAGATGCGCCGCCCGCCGAACTGGAGCTCGGTTACCCCGAGTTCCAGCGGAAAGGTCTCACCGCTGATGCGCTGGCCGACCAGTTCGCGCACCTGCCCAACCACCCGAGCCGGCCCGCCGGCGAGATAACGGCTCAAGCGGTCGTCATGACCTTCGGCGTAGCTCGGCGGCATCAGCACCGACACATTGCACCCGATCAGCGCGCCGTCGGCATGGCCGAACATCCGGCAGGCGGCGGGGTTGGCGGACTGGATGATGCCCTGCTCGTCGATGGTGACGATGCCGTCGATGACCGCGTCGGAGATCGCGCGCATGCGCCCGAGCAGCTCGCGCTGGCCACGCTCCATCAACAGCAGCCGTTTGACGGTGCGCATCTTGGCGGCGAACACGGTGAAGGAGATCGGCTTGACGAGGTAGTCGTCCGCGCCGGCATCCAGCCCGGCCACCACGTCGGCATCGGTATTGAGCGCCGACATGATCACGATCGGGGTCCACGCGCCGGCCTGCAGTCCGCGAATCCGACGGGTGGCCTCGAAGCCGTCCATCACCGGCATCATCAGGTCCATCAGCACCAGGTCGGGCGGCTCGCGCTCGAACATCTCCACCGCCTCGGCACCATTGACCGCAAAGGTGGCGATGTAGCCGAGCTTCTTGAGAAACACGCCCATCATGTTGCGGTTGGCCGCGGTGTCGTCGGCGACAAGGACGGTGAGGGGGGTGGCGTTCATGATGCGATTCTGAGGACCGTTGCGGAGCGCATTGTAATATGACTTTCGGCTTGCATTGTCGTCAAGCGCGGCGGCGGCTCATTGATCCAGCGCAAGCCCGGCGGTCTAGCGTCCGCCCTTGGCCACCACCCCGCGCACGCAGTTGCCGCAGCCGAGGTATTCCAGCCGCTCGAAGGCGAGCTGGCGAGCCAGCGCGATGCCACGGCCGTTGGGGGCAAAGGCGCGCTCCGGCGCCAGCTCGAGATAGTTCTGCCAGTCGAACCCCTTGCCGGTGTCCTGGACCGTGAAAATCCACTCGTCCGGCGCGGAACTGACGGTCAGCTCGGCGCGCTGCTCGGCATACTCCGGCAGGGCCAGACGCCGCGCCACCTCTTGCTCCCAGCCCCCCTCCTCGCGCAGGCGCGACTTCTCCGCGAAGCTGATCCCGAGGTTGCCGTGCTCGACCGCGTTGATGAGCAGCTCGGACAGGCCGAGCACCACGATCTCCGGCTCGTCGCACAGCGAGGCCACCAGCGCCGCCAGCGCCTGCGCCTCCTCCAGCGTGCGGAAGGAGAAGTGGCCCGAGTCCATGGTGCGCAAGGCGTCGACGTGGGCGTTGAGGCGCTCGGTCAGGGCGCGGCGGTGCTGCAGGTCGTCGAGCGCGGCGCGGACGATGGACTGCAGGCTGTCGGGCTCGAAGGGTTTAGTCAGATAGTAATAGGCGCCGGCGGCCAGTCCCTCGCGCACCTGGTCCGGGCTGGCGGCGGCGGTCTGCATGATCACCGGGGTGTCGCCAAGCCGCCCGTCGGCCTTGATCCGGCGCAGCAGCTCCATCCCGTCCACCCCCGGCATCATGCGGTCGAGCACCACCAGATCGAAGGCCTTGTCCGGCGCGCGCAGGCGCTCCCACGCCTCCTCGCCGCTGTTGGCCATCTCCAGCGCGTAGCCGGCGTCTTCGAGGTATTCGCCGATGATGTCCAGATTGAAGGGCTCATCGTCGACCACCAGAATGCGAACGTTACTCATCAGCTGCTCCAGTTGTCACGTGGTCACCACGTCGGCCGCGCCGGCGTGGGCCAGGGGAAGTTCAACGGTAAAGCGCGCCCCGCCCTGGGGCAGGTTTTCGGCGTAGATGCGGCCACGGTGGGCGTTGACGATCTCCTTGCAGATCGCCAGCCCCAGCCCGGTGCCACCGGCGCCGGTGCGGGTCTTGCTGCTTTGCACGAAGGAATCGAACACCAGTTCCATTTCGTCTTCCGGAATCCCGACCCCCTGATCCGACACCGTCAGGCGCACCCCGCGGGTAAAGCCGGTGTCGTTGGCGCGGCGGCCGTAGCGCAGGTTGGCGCGGCCGAACTGCACGATGACGCGGCCGCCGGCGGGCGAGAACTTGATGGCGTTGGAGACCAGGTTGCGCAGCACCTGCCCGATCCGCACCGGATCGGCCTCCAGCGTAACACCGCCGGGGGGCGGTTCGGCGCTCAGGGTGATGTCGCGCTGCTTGCCGAGCGCCTCGAACTCGTGCAGCACCTCGTCCACCACCGCGGCCAGATCGACCCGCTGGGCGAACACCTCCATCCGGCCGGCCTCGAACTTGGAGAGATCGAGCAGGTCGTTGAGCAGCTGGAGCAGGCGCTCGCCGCTGCTGCGGATGCGCTTGAAGTAGTCCACCGTGCGCTCGATCGCGATCCGCGGGCTCTTGTCCTCGCCCAGCCGGGCGTAGCTCAGGATGGCGTGCATAGGCGAGCGCAACTCGTGCGACATGTTGGCCAGGAAGGTCGATTTGGCGTCGTTGGCGCGCTCGGCCAGTTCCTTGGCCTGACACAACTGCGCGGTCTGCTCGGAGACCATGTCGGCGAGGTGGTCGCGGTGGCGCAGCAGCTCGCTCTGCGCCACCTTCTGGTCGGTGATATCCGCCCCGCAGCCAATGAAGCCGACCACCTCGCCGGTGTCGGACAGGCGCGGCTCGATCACCACCAGCAGCCAGCGCCACAGCGCCTCGCCCTGACGCACCCGGCACTCGACGCTCTGGCGGTGCTCGGTGCGCACCGCGGCGCGCACGGCGTGGATCACCCGGCGCACATCGTCGGGATGAATGAAGCGGTACCAGCGCTGACTGACCGCCCCGCCGCCGGCGCGGATGAACTTCATCCAGGTGCGGTTCACGTAATTGACACGCAGCTGCTCGTCGGCCACCCAGATCGCCACCGGCGCGGCGTCGGCCAGCTGGCGGAAGCGCGCCTCGCTCTCGCGCAGCGCCTCCTCGGCGGCCTTGCGCTCGGAGATGTCCTCGACCACCGTCCACACCGCCGTCTCGCCGTCGGAATGGCGCATCACCGCCCCGCTCAGCACCACCGGCACCTCGCTGCCGTCGGGGCGCACGAAGGCGCGCTCGTAGGGCGTGACCACATTGTTGCGCAGCGCGCTGAGGGTCTTTTCGCGGTCCAGCCGGTGGAAGCGCGTCGGGGTGAGCGCGCTGTAGCGCACCCCCACCAGATCGGCCTCGCTGCGCCCCACGATCTCCGCAAAGGCGTGGTTGACGCGCACGATGCTGCCGTTGACCTCGATCATCGCCATCCCCAGCGGGGAGTTGCGGAACAGCGCGTCGAGCTCGCCCACCGAGGCCTGCAGGGCCGCCTCGGTACGGCGCAGAACGGTGAGGTCGGTAATCACCGTCAGCACCACCAGGTCGCCGTCCAGCCCTTCGACCGCCGCCTTGGTCACCACCGCATTGCGCTGGCGGCCATCGACCAGGGTGACGTGAAACTCGCTCGACACCACCCCGCCTTCGCTCAGCACCTGATTGTCGGCGGCGTAGTGGTCCTCTTCCTGGTTGGGCAGCAGGTCGGCGGTGCGCTTGTCGATCAGCTCCGCGGCCGAACAGCCGAAGAACTCGCAGGCGGCACGATTGGCAAGCACGTAGCGGTGGTCGATCGACTTGACCAGCACCGGATGGGGCATCAGGTCGAACACCCGCGCGTAGAACTGCTGGGTGCGCTCCAGCAGGCGCTGCTGGTCGTGCAGGACGGACACATCCGACAGCGCCCCGGCGATGCGCACCACGCCGCCGGTGTCATTCCACTGCGCCTGGCCGCGAATCCGCAGATGCCGCAGCCGCCCCGCCCACGGCAGGGCCACCGCCACGTCCAGCGGCTGATGGTGGCGCAGGTGGGCGCGCACCGCCACCAGCACCGCGCGCCGTTCCGCCAGGGGGAGCAACTTGAGCGCCTCGCGCAGGTGGATCGCGCGGTCAATGTCGTCGCCGAACAGCACCTTCTTGGCGGTCGCCGACAGGAACACCGTCATCGCGCCGGGGGTCCATTCCCACACCCCGTCGCTGGTGGCGCTCATCGCCAGCATAAAGCGCCGTTCGCTGTCGGCCAGCTCGACATGGGCGCGCGCCGCGGCGGCCATCGCCCGCGCCCGCGCGGTGCCCAGCGCATAGGTCATCAGCGCCAGCACCGCGCTCAGCAACAAGCCCATGATGCGCGCCAGCACCACTGTCGCGGAGGCACCCGGACTGTGTGCGTGATGGAACCGGAGCAGCAGGCTCCGCCCGCCCAGACTCAGCGGCTGCTCCCCGAAGAGGTCAAACACCTCGCCCGAAAGGGGCAGCAACACACTCCGCCCGGAGTCGGTCACGTCGCGGAGCTCAACCTTGAAATGCGCTTCCCAGCCCGTCATCACCGACGCCACCCAATCCCGGTAGCGCACGCCGAGCGCGATCACCCCTGCCAGCTGCGGCGCCGCACCGTGCTCGGTCGCCGGCTTGAGCACCGGCAGCACCAGCAGCCCGGCCGGCACCTGCTCGCCGCCATCCTGCAGGATCACCATCCGGCTGAGCGCCACCTCGCCCGAGGCCAGCGCGGCGTTGATGGCCTCGCGGCGCGCGCTCTCGGAGAACAGGTCGAAACCGACCGCCGCCTCCAGCAGAGGGATGCGCGGGGCGATGTACTGCACCGGCAGCGCGGGGCCGCGCCGCGAGCCGCGAATCTTCACCTCGCGCTGGTAGACGTAGAACATCGACTGTTCCCAGTCGGCGCGTTCGCTTTCATTGAGCCAGGGCGCGAACACCAGCCCGGTCGCCCCGTTTGCGTTGGGCCGCAGGCGGGCCACCGCGGCGTAGCGCTCCCAACTGAATTCATCGACGTTGCGGGAGGCGCTCAGCAGGCCGGAGACCGCATACATGCTGTCCACGTAATCGGCGAAGCGCTCGCTCAGTTGCCGGTGTACCTGCTTGACCACTTGCGAGTGCAAGACTTCGTCACGGGCATGTTCAAGCCGTTCGATCCACGCCGCCATGCCGCCGGAGAGCAACGCACTGCCGACGAATACCAGCAGCGCGAGGAGGGCCGACTGGGCATGCCCGGACAACCCGCCGTGACGGCGTGCGGCGGGGCGCGGCGGGGGGGCGTCGGCTTGGGGGTCGGCTGAGGGCGGCATACCCTCCTATCGGCTCCGCGCCGCGACAACTTTATACGGACACGCGCGCCCTTCAGCCGCAGCCGCCGCCGTCCCTGACGCCCAGCCGGCGCAGGATCGTCTCCAGCGGACACAGCCGGGTGAAGCCACTCTGGAACAGGTTGGCGCCGACGAAGGCGGTGAACCACAGGAAGTTGCCGCTCACGAACAACGGCGAGCCCTCGACCCCGAGGGACAGCGACACCAGCACGAAGGCGCCGGCAAAAATGCGCACGAACTGATTGACGGTGAGCGTCATGAGGTTTCTCCTTGCGCGATCCGCGCAGCGACACGGCCGCGCATGGCGGCGAAATAGAGCACCGGGATCACCACCAGGGTGAGCACGGTGGACACCAGAATGCCGAAGATCAGGCTGATGGCGAGACCGTTGAAGATCGGGTCGTCGAGGATGAACAGCGCGCCGATCATCGCCGCCAGCGCGGTCAGGGCGATCGGCTTGGCGCGCACCGCGGCGGCATGCACCACCGCCTCGGCCAGCGGCGCGCCCTCGCGCTCTTGCTGGTGGATGAAGTCGACCAGCAGGATCGAGTTCCGCA
>JAGRFO010000181.1 GCA_020446005.1 Rhodocyclaceae bacterium
GGCGAGATGGGCATCGGCAACACCGCCGCCGCATCGCTGCTCACCCACTGCCTCACCGGCGCCCCGCTGGCCCGCGTGGTCGGCCGCGGCACCGGGCTGGACGACGCCGGGCTGGACCGCAAACAGGCCCTGCTCGGCACCGCGCTGGCGCGCGGCGGGCGGCCCGCCGACGCGCTCGCCGCGCTGGCCGAATACGGCGGCTTCGAAATCGCGATGATGGCCGGCGCGATGCTCGGCGCGGCCGAAAAACGCATGCTGCTGGTCATCGACGGCTTCATCGTCACCGCCGCGCTGCTGGTCGCCCACGCCCTCGCCCCGGCGATCACCGACTACTGCGTGTTCGCCCACCGCTCGCAGGAGGCCGGCCACGCCCACCAGCTTGCCCACCTCAACGCCGCCCCGCTGCTCGACCTCGACCTGCGCCTCGGCGAAGGCACCGGCGCGGCGCTGGCGTGGCCGCTGATCCAGGCCGCGGTCGGCTTTCTCAACGACATGGCGAGCTTCGACGCAGCGGGTGTCACTGGCAAGAACGGCTGATCGTGCGCTATCAGATCGAACTGTTCTTCACCGCGCTGGGTTTCTTCACCCGCATTCCGGTGCCGGGCTGGGTGCCGTTCTCGACCGAGCGGCTCAACCACGCGGCGCGCTATTTTCCGTGGATCGGGCTGCTCGTCGGCGCGGCCGGCGCGGCGGTGTTCTGGTTCGCGCGCCAGTGGCTGCCGGCGAGCCTGTCGGTGATCCTGTCGATGGCCGCCACGCTGCGCCTAACCGGCGCCTTTCACGAGGACGGCTGGGCCGACGCCTGTGACGGGCTGGGCGGCGGCTGGGACAAGGCGCAGGCGCTGGAGATCATGAAAGACTCGCGCATCGGCAGCTACGGTGCCGCCGGCCTCGCCCTGATGCTGCTCGCCAAGGCCGCCGCGCTGGTCGAGATCGCGGCCCACGGCAGCGCCGCCGCGATCAGCGCGCTCATCGTCGCCCACAGCGTGTCGCGCTTCGCCTCGACCAGCCTGATCCACAGCCTCGACTACGTGCGCGAAGATCGCCACAGCAAGTCGAAACCGCTCGCCCACCGGCTGACCACCCCTGAGCTGGCGATTGCCGCCGTCGGTGGCGGACTGCCGCTGCTGCTGCTCGGCCCTGCCGAGGCACTCGGCGTCGGCATCGCGGTGGCGGGGGTCACCCTGTGGGCCGCGCGGCTGTTCCTGCGTCGCCTCGGCGGCTACACCGGCGACTGCCTCGGCGCGACCCAACAGTCCACCGAACTGGCCGCCTACCTTGGAATCCTGATCGCATGGAACTCTATCTGATCCGCCACCCGCGCCCAGATGTGGCGCCCGGGGTGTGCTACGGCCAGTCGGACGTCGACATTGCCGAATCGGCTGGCGCAGTGGCCGACCGCTTGCGCCCGCTGCTGCCCGACGCCTACACCCTGCACAGCAGCCCGCTGCAGCGGGCCCGCAAGCTGGCCGCCGAACTGGGTGCGCCGCAGGTCGATGACCGGCTCAAGGAAGTGAGTTTCGGCCAGTGGGAGGGGCAACGCTTCGAGACCATCGGCGAGGCCATCGACGCGTGGTCGCAAGACCCAATGAACTTCCGCCCGCCCGACGGCGAAACCCCGCTGGAGATGGCCACCCGGGTGCGCGAATGGATGAGCGCCACGCTCGACCCCGAAGTCGCCGCGCACGTGGTGGTCGGCCACGGCGGGCCGCTGCGCGTGATCGCCGGCCAGCTCCTCGGCCTGCCGCCGGATCGCTGGCTGGCGCTCGACTTCGCCTGCGGCCACGCGACGCGCATCGACGTGCACCCCTGGGGCGTGATGCTCAAGTGGTTCAACCGCTGAGCGGGCGGGCGCTCCGGTATACTGAGCCGCAAATCGGCTAGCCGCGGACCCCTGCGTGCCCCAAGACCTCTCCACCCCGACCCGACGTGTGCTGGCTTGGCTCGACATGCATCTTGTCGACCACGGCTGCATCCGCGCGGTCTACAACAATTTCTACGATCTGGGCGGCGGCATGTTCCGCTGCAGCCAGCCCAGCCCGGCGCAGATCCGCAAATACCAACGCACCCACGGCATCCAGACCATCATCAACCTGCGCGGCGTGCACGACTACGGCTCGTATCTGTACGAGGAAGAAGCCTGCCGCACGCTCGGCATCGCCCTGCACAGCGTCAAGCTCTACTCGCGCACCCCGCCCTCGGTCGAGGAGGTGCACATGATGCGCGAGCTGTTCGCCACCATCGACTACCCCGGGCTGATGCACTGCAAATCCGGCGCCGACCGCGCCGGGCTGGCGGCGGTGCTGTACCGCATCCTCCATCTCAAGCATCCGGTCGCTGCGGCGGTGAGCGAGCTGGGCTGGAAGTACGGCCACTTCAAGCAGGCCAAAACCGGCGTGCTCGACTTCTTCTTCGCCAGCTATCTGGCCTACGCCGCGCACACCCCGATCGACTTCATCGCGTGGGTCGACACGGTGTACGACGAGCTCGCGCTGAAGGCGCAGTTCCACGACGAGGGCTGGGCGAGCCTGGTGGTCGACAAGGTCCTCCATAGAGAATGACCGACACTTTCGCCCTCTACCGCCGGCTGCTCGGCAGCATCCGCCCCTACCGCAAGGTGGTGGTGCTATCGATCGTGGCGATGATCGCGGCGGCGGCGCTGGAGCCGGTGTTGCCGGCGCTGCTCAAGCCGCTGGTGGACGAGAGCCTGATCGGCAAGGACGCCACCTCGCAGTGGCAGGTGCCGCTGCTGCTGCTGCTCGCCTTTCTGGCCAAGGGGATTGCCGAGTACGCGGCCAGCGTGTCGAGCCAGTGGATCGCTCACAAGGCGATCACCGATCTGCGCCAGCAGGTGTTCCGCCACCAGATGCACCTGCCGCTGTCGGCCTACCACGACGAATCGGGCGGGCGCATGCTGTCGCGCATTCTGTACGACATCCCGCAGGTCGGCGCGGCGCTGTCGAACGCGTGGATCATCGTCATCCGCGACTCGCTGGTGATCGTCGG
>JAGRFO010000182.1 GCA_020446005.1 Rhodocyclaceae bacterium
TCATGGCGATCAAGGATGTGGCGGTGTCGAGCGGCTCGGCCTGTACCTCGGCCAGCCTGGAGCCGTCCTATGTGCTGCGGGCGCTGGGGCGCAACGACGAACTGGCGCACAGCTCGATCCGTTTCTCGATCGGGCGGTTTACCACCGAGGAAGAGGTCGACTACACGATCGATCTGCTGCACGCCAAGATCGCCAAGCTGCGCGAGTTGTCGCCGCTGTGGGAGATGGTGCAGGAAGGCGTCGATTTGAACACCGTGCAGTGGGCCGCCCACTGACGCGAACAGGAGAAGATCATGGCATATAGCGAAAAAGTGCTGGACCACTACGAAAACCCCCGCAACGTGGGCTCTTTCGGCAAGGAAGAAGAGGGCGTGGCGACCGGCATGGTCGGCGCGCCGGCCTGTGGCGACGTGATGAAGCTGCAGATCAAGGTCAATGGTCAGGGCGTGATCGAAGACGCCAAGTTCAAGACCTACGGCTGCGGCTCGGCGATCGCGTCGAGCTCACTGGTGACCGAGTGGGTCAAGGGCAAGACGGTGAGTGAGGCGCTGGAGATCAAGAACACCGCCATCGCTGAAGAGCTCGCCCTGCCGCCGGTGAAGATTCACTGCTCGATTCTGGCCGAGGATGCGATCAAGGCCGCGGTGGAGGATTACCGCAAAAAGCACGGCGGCGAGTCGAAGTAAGGAGCCGACAGATGGCAATCACGCTGACCCAGAGCGCGGCAAACCACGTGGCGCGCTTCATCGAAAAACGCGGCAAGGGCGTCGGCATCCGGCTCGGGGTCAAGACCTCGGGCTGCTCGGGCATGGCCTACAAGCTCGAATTTGCCGATGAGACCGCGCCCGAAGACGTGATCTTCGAGAGCCATGGCGTGCAGGTGTTGATCGACCCGAAAAGCCTCGCCTACCTCGACGGCACGGAGCTCGATTTCGTGCGCGAGGGGCTTAATGAAGGCTTCAAGTTCAACAACCCGAACGTGAAGGATGAGTGCGGTTGCGGAGAGAGCTTCAACGTATGACCGGGTTGTTGCCGGATGCGCTCGACCTGCAACAGGATTTCTTTTCCCTGTTCGGCCTGCCGCGCGATTTCGCCCTTGACGTCGACCGGCTCGACCAGGCCTACCGCGACCGTCAGGCGCAAGTGCATCCCGACCGCCACGCTCATCGCTCCGACGCCGAAAAACGCGTCTCGATGCAGTGGGCGACGCAGGTCAATGAGGCCTACCGGACCTTGCGCAAGCCCTTGTCGCGGGCGCGCTATCTGCTTGAACTGGCAGGCGTGGATGTGGCGGCGGAGAACAACACCGCGATGGCGCCGGCCTTCCTGATGGAGCAGATGGAATGGCGCGAGGCGGTCGAGGAGGCGCGCGAGGGCGGTGACATGGCCGATCTCGAACGCCTTCACCAGCGCCTCGCGCTGCACGCGCGCGAGGTCAACGCCGCGCTGGCAACGCAGCTGGCGACGACCACCGCAGATCATGAGGCGGCGAGCGATACCGTGCGCCGGCTCATGTTCATCGAAAAACTTCAGGACGAGATCGACGGCGCGATCGAGGCGCTGGAAGGCTGATGGCACTACTCCAGATTGCAGAACCCGGCCTGTCGGCTGCCCCGCACGAGCATCGGCTCGCGGTGGGCATCGACCTGGGCACCACCAACTCCCTGGTCGCCACCGTGCGCAGCGGCGAGGCGGATTGTCTCAACGACGCGGATGGCCGCGCGATGCTGCCTTCGGTGGTGCGCTATCTCAAGGACGGCGGGGTGGTGGTCGGGCGCGAGGCCGTGGCTGCTCAGGTCGACGATCCGCGCAACACCATCGTCTCGGTCAAGCGCTTCATGGGGCGC
>JAGRFO010000183.1 GCA_020446005.1 Rhodocyclaceae bacterium
CGCGCCGCCGCGCCGCGCCTCGCCGACGTGCTGCTGCGGCGCGAAGTGATGGTGTTCGAGCCGCTGTGGACCCTCATCCCCAGCAACAAGGCGATCCTGCCGATCCTGTGGTCGATCTTTCCCCGCCACCCCTACCTGCTCGATGCGCGCTTTGCGCTGGGCGAAGGTTTCGGTGACGTCGGCTACGTGGTCAAACCCATCGCCGGACGCTGCGGCGCCAACATCAGCATCTTCGACAGACACGCCGGGCTGGTGACCGAAACTGACGGCCGCTTCGACGATCAGGACCAGATCTACCAGGCCTACTTCCCCCTGCCCAGGGTGGACGGGCTCAACGTGCAGGTGTGCACTTTCTCGGTCGATGGCGTCTATGCCGGCGCCTGCGTGCGGGTCGACCCGGCGCTGGTGATCACCACCGGCAGCGACCTGCTGCCGCTACGCGTGGTGCCCGACGACAGTCTCCAGAACACGTCGTGAGTCTGGTTTGAAGGCTGTGGGCCACGGGCGTAGACTGGACGTCCGCCCGTGCCTGGAATACCGCCATGGCCAAGAAATTTCCGCTTCGTCCCAAGCACCCCGAGCGCATCTGCTGGGGCTGCGACAAATACTGCGCCACCGACGCGCTGATGTGCGGCAACGGCTCCGGCCGCACCCTGCACCCGGCCGAGATGCTGGGCGAGGACTGGTACACCTTTGGCGACTGGGGGATCGAGGTGGAGGACGAGGCCGCGCCGTCAGAGCCGCGCTGAGCGGCCGGCCAGCAGGCCGCGCATCCCGCACCACAGCACCAGCGCGTTGTTGAGGTGCCAGCCAAAATGGGTGCCCAGCGGGAAGGTCTCGCACAGTGCCAGATCGGCGCTCCGAAAAAGCATCGACAGGGCGAACAAGGCGCTCACCGCGCGTAACCAGCGCGCCGCCACCGGCTGCGGGCAGGTGGCGGCGAGGGCGATCAGCGTCAGCCACGGACCCAGATACAGCTCGGAGCCATTGAGTGCGGGCAGCCTCGCAACGAGGGCGATGAGCGCGCTCGCCACCACCACGCCGATCACCGCCGTGCTGGCCGCCACACGCCCCCAGCCGTGCAGGCGGCGCAGCGCACAGTGCACGAACAGCAGCACGAAGATCGCGATGAAGACGATGTCCAGCACGCTCGCCCAGCGCTGGGCGACGGTGTGGAAGATCAGGCTGCCGACCCCGATCAGGCCAAGCAGGCCGCCGAGCGCGCGCAGCTCCGCCGGGGTGTCGGGCCCCATGCGGCGCAGCAGGTGGGCGGCGGCGAAGAGGAAGGCGAGGTTGGTCAGCGCGTTGACCGGCTCGGCCCACAGGCCGGGGTCGGTGCGCTCGCAATAGAGGTCGAGCGGATCGCGCCAGCTCATCGGGCGATGGGGTGGATGCCGGCTTCGGTGACCAGCCAGTCCATCGGCCGGTCGTGCGCTTGCGGGTGGGTGGTGGCGACCCGGCCCAACTCGTAGCCGACTCCGATCGCGACCGGCGCGGGGTCGAGCGCGGCCAGGCAGCGGTCGAAGTAGCCGGCGCCGTAGCCGAGCCGATAGCCGAGCGCGTCGAAGGCATTGAGCGGGATCAGCAAGTGAGTCGGCGTCAGGGTGGCGCCGCGCGCCGGCATGGGAATCCCGTGGCGGTCGGGAATCATTTCGCTGTTGCGGGTCCACTGGCGGAAGCGCATGGTGCGCGTCGCCGCGTCGACCACCGGCAGCGCGGCGCGGCGCGCCGTGCCGGCGGCCAGCCAGCGGGTGACCAGGGCGCGCAGATCGGGCTCGCCGCGATACGGCCAGCAGAAGCCGAGCACCGTCGGCGCGAGCTCGTCGATCAGCGCGGCGAGGGCGGCACGCAGCGGCGCGTCGCGCAACGCGCGGGCGCTGTCGTCGAGGGCTTCGCGCGCGGCGATGGCGTCGCGGCGGAGCTGTTTTCGTGCGGTTTCCATGCGCGGTTCGGGGCGCCTTTCGGGGTGGTTTCGCTATGCTATTGTGGGCAGGCATCGAAGGGGATATCAAGCAATGAAGGCGGTACGGGTGTGGGCGGTGCTGGTGATGTGGGTGGCGGCCGTTCCGCCGGCCGGGGCACAGGCGAGCTCCGGCGATGCGCGCATCGTCGCCGCGCGCGAGGCGCTGCGCAGCGGCGACGGCGCCACACTCGACCAGCTCGCCGCGAGTCAGTCGCCGCATGTGCTGGCGCGCTACATCGACTACTGGCGGCTGCACCATGTGCTGGCCCGTGCCGAGGCGCCGGACGGGGGCGAAATCGAAGCGTTCGTGGCGCGTTATCCCGGCACGGTGCTGGCCGAGCGGCTGCGCGCGGCGTGGCTTGCGCGCCTCGCCAGGGATGAGAACTGGATCGGATTCATCGGTGCGTGGGGCGGGCTCGCAGACCCCGATGACGGCCTGCGCTGTCTGCACTGGCAGGCGCGCCTGGCGATTGGCGATCGCGCCGCGCTCGACGAGGTGGCGGCGCAGTGGCAGGCGCTGTCGACGCGCGAGGCCGCGTGCACGACCGTGATCGGCCAGCTGGCGGCCGCCGGACGGCTCGACAGCGAGGCGTTGTGGCAGCGCTTCCGGCGCCAGATGGAGGCGCGCCGGCCGCGCGGCGCCGAGACCACGCTGGGCTGGCTGCCAGCGGAGGCGATCCCCGAGCCGGCGCTGCTGACCGCGCTGCTCAAGGATCCCGAGCGCTATCTTGAGAATCTGACGCCCGGCTTCGAACGCAGTCGCACCACGCGCGAGCTGGCGCTGGCGGCGCTCGGCCAGGTGGCGCGCAGCGACCCGCGGGCGGCCTACATGCGCTTTGTGCGCATCTCCGAGCACTTTCCGCCCGACGAGCGCGCCTTTGCCTATGTGCTGCTCGGCTGGCGCGGCGCCCAGGACCATCTGCCGCAAGCCTTGCCGTGGTACCGCGCCGCGGGCGATGTGCCGATGACCGACGAGCAGTATGCGTGGCAGGTGCGTGCGGCGTTGCGTAGCGGCGACTGGTCGGCGGTGCGTCGCGCAGTGCTCGGCATGCCGGCCGCGCAGCGCGCGGCGGACGTGTGGACC
>JAGRFO010000184.1 GCA_020446005.1 Rhodocyclaceae bacterium
GTGCGCTCCTCGATGATCTCCATCGGCGCGGCCAGCGAGCCGGCGCGCAGCAGCAGGGCGATGTCGTTGGCTTCGGTGGTGGTCATGCGGCCCGAAATCTGCACCCGGCCGCCGGCGATCTCGGTGCGGATCACCGGCGCGGTGATGACCTCGCCCTTGCCTTTTTCGATCAGCAGGATGGCCATCCGCTTGTTGACGTTCTCGCGTGTCACGTCGCGGAAGATGCGCGCCCCCGCCGCATCCAGCGTGAGGTGCACCGCCGGCTCCTGGGTCTGGCCGTCGAAGCCGGGCTGGGCGTCGGTGAGGCGGTCGCCGGTGAGGACGACCTGTTTTTTTACCAGCAGCGGCTGACCGCCGCGCTCGGTGTACAGCTCGGTGCCGAAGGGCACGGCGCCGCCGAGCGCTTCTTCGAGGCGCCCCGGGGTGTCGTCGACCATCCGCACTTCGAGTGTGGCGGTGCGGCCGAGAATGTTCTTGGCCTTGGCCACATCCTGCACGCCCGGCAGTTGCACCACGATGCGGTCGGCGCCTTGCTGCTGGATCACCGGTTCGGCCACGCCGAGTTCGTTGATCCGGTTGTTGAGCGTGGAGATGTTCTGGCGCAGCGCGAACTCCTGCAGCGTCTTGGCCGCCAGCGGGGTGAGTGCGGCGACCAGGCGCGGCTGGTCGCTGTCGTCGCGGTCGGTCAGTTGCAGATCGGCGGTGCTGGCCAGGATGGCGGCGCGCCCGGCCTCGCGAATGCCGGCGTCGCGGAAGCGGATTTCCAGCGTGTTGCCGATCCGGCGGATGCCGGAATGGCGCACGTCCTTGTCGCGCAGCAGGGTGCGCAGGTCGCCCGCGGTACTGTCCATGCGCTTGGTGAGCGCGCCTTCCATGTCGACCTGGAGCAGGAAGTGCACCCCGCCGCGCAGGTCGAGCCCGAGATACATCGGCAGCGCGCCCAGCGAGGTGAGCCAGTTGGGCGAGGCGGACAGCAGGTTGAGGGCGACGACGTAGCTCGGGTCGGCCGGGTCGGGGTTGAGCGTGCGCTCGATGGCGTCCTTGGCCTGGAGTTGAGTGTCCGTGTTGTCGAAGCGCGCCCGCACACTGTTGGCATCGCTGAAGATGCCGGTGTGGACGAGATTGGCGCGTTGCAGGATGCCTTCGATCTGCGCCTCCATGGCGGTGTCGATCTTGAGCGTGGCCTTGGCACTGGACACCTGAACGGCCGGCACTTCGCCGAAGAAGTTGGGCAGGGTGTAGAGCAGGCCGCAGATCAGCACGAGGCCGATGAGCAGATTTTTCCAGAGAGGATAGCGGTTCATGTGCGATGCGCCTGGGACGGGCGTGGATCAAAACGCCACGGGCGGCCAGGCCGCCCGTGGGGGTGACGGCTTAGATGCTCTTGAGCGTGCCCTTGGGCAGCACGTTGGCAACGGCCTGTTTCTGGATCTTGAGCACGACATTGTCAGCCACCTCGACTTCGGCGTAGGTGTCGCCCACCGAGGTAATCCGACCGACCACGCCGGCGAACATCACTTCGTCGCCCTTGGCCAGCGCTTCGACCAGGTTCTTGTGCTCTTTGGCGCGTTTCATTTGCGGGCGGATCATCACGAAATACAGCACCACAAACATCAGCAGCATGGGCAGCAGGCCGAGCAGGCCGCCGTCGGCAGCGGCGTCTGCGGCTTGGGCGTAGGCGTTGGAAATGAGCACGTTAAAACTCCGGTCGCGTGAGGTTCAAAAGGCGACGATTATAGCAGTTGCACGGGATTCACACCTGCGCGCTGCGTTGGCGTTCGTCGTGGAAGCGGCGTACAAATGCAGCGAACTCACCCTCGGCGATGGCGCTGCGCATCTGCGCCATCAAGGCCTGGTAGTAGTGCAGGTTGTGGACCGTGTTGAGCATCGCGCCGAGGATCTCGCCGGTGCGATGCAGGTGGTGCAGATAGGCGCGCGAAAAATTGCGACAGGTGGTGCAGGTGCAGGTGGGGTCGAGCGGGGCGGGGTCGTTGCGATGGCGCGCGTTCTTGATCTTGAGATCGCCGAAGCGGGTGAACAGCCAGCCGTTCCTCGCGTTGCGGGTGGGCATCACGCAGTCGAACATGTCGATGCCGCGGCCCACCGCTTCGACCAGATCCTCCGGCGTGCCCACGCCCATCAGATAGCGCGGCTTGCCGGCCGGCAGGCGCGGCGCGGTGTGGGCGAGGATGCGCTGCATGTCTTCCTTGGGCTCGCCCACCGACAGGCCGCCGATGGCAAAGCCGTCGAAGCCGATGTCGACCAGCCCGGCCAGCGAATCGTCGCGCAGCGCCTCGTACATGCCGCCCTGCACGATGCCGAACAGCGCGTTGGGGTTGGCCTGCGCGTCGAAGGCGTCGCGCGAGCGGCGCGCCCAGCGCAGTGAGAGCTGCATCGATTTTGCGGCCTCGTCG
>JAGRFO010000185.1 GCA_020446005.1 Rhodocyclaceae bacterium
GCATCACCAAGGGGCGCTGGAATACCCTGGTGACCGAGCTGCAGCAGTTCAAGGACGATTTCGACCGTAACCGGCCGCTGTGGCGGGTGATGCCGGAATTCATCGCCAAGTTTCCGTGCTACGAGCGGGTTGGCCTCAAGGACCTGTGCGCGCGCATTCACGATTTCTATCGCGAGTTCGACGTCGCCCGCCTGACCACCGAGATGTATCTCTCCGACATGGTGCCGGCGATGCGCCCCACCGACGCCTTCGCCAAGACGGCGCACCGCGAGATCGAGCGGGTGCCGATCGACGCGCTCGAAGGCCGCGTCACCAGCGTGCTGCTCACCCCCTATCCGCCGGGGATTCCGCTCTTGATTCCGGGCGAGCGCTTCAATTCCACGATCGTGCGTTACCTGCGCTTTGCGCGCGATTTCAACGCCGCCTTTCCCGGCTTCGAGACTGACATCCACGGGCTGGTCAAGGAGGAGACCGACGGCGTGGCCGGCTACTTCGTGGATTGCGTGCGCTGAAGCGTCTCAGCGGCGGCGGTAGTCGACGAAATCGACCGGGTGATCGTTGTCGGCGTCGGCCGGCCGGTGGCTTCGGCTGACCTCCTCGAACAGCGCGGGGTCGATCGGCGGAAAGCGCGCGTCACCGTCCACCTGGGCGTGCACCTCGGTGATGACCAGTCGCTGCGCCCGGCTGATGGCTTCGGCGTAGAGCTGCGCGCCGCCGATCACGAAAATGGTGGCTACGTCGCCGCACCGCGCGATCGCCGCGTCGAGCGAGCCGGCGACTTGCGCCCCCTCGGCGTGAAACGCCGAATTGCGCGAGACGACCACGTTGGCACGCCCCGGCAGCGGGCGCCCCAGCGATGCCCAGGTCTTGCGCCCCATCACCACCGGGCAGCCCAGCGTGGTGCGCTTGAAATGCGCCAGATCAGCCTTGAGGCGCCACGGGAGGGCATTGTCGCGGCCGATCACGCCGTTTCGCGCCACCGCCGCAATCAACACCAGTTCCGGCGCGCTCATACCGCCACCGGTGCGGCAATGTGGGGGTGTGGGTCGTAGCCGTCGAGCGTGATGTCTTCAAAGCGGAACGCGAACAGGTCGTGCACCGCGGGGTTCAGGCGCAGCGTCGGCAGTGCGCGCGGGGCGCGCGACAGTTGCAGCCGGGTCTGCTCCAGATGATTGGTGTACAGATGGCAATCGCCGCCGGTCCACACAAATTCGCCGGGGGCGAGGGCGCACACCTGCGCGACCATCATCGTCAGCAGCGCGTAGGAGGCGATGTTGAAGGGCACGCCGAGAAAGATGTCGGCGCTGCGCTGGTAGAGCTGGCACGAGAGCCGGCCGTCGGCGACGTAGAACTGGAACAGCGCATGGCACGGCGGCAAGGCCATCCGGTCCACGTCGGCGGGGTTCCAGGCCGAGACGATGTGGCGGCGGGAGTCGGGGTTGGCTTTCAGGGCGTCGACGAGCTGGCGGATCTGGTCGATCTCGCCGCCGTCGCGCGCCGGCCAGTGGCGCCACTGGTGGCCGTACACCGGGCCGAGATCGCCCTTGTCGTCCGCCCAGTCATCCCAGATCGACACCCCGTTTTGCTTGAGATACGCGATGTTGGTGTCGCCCGCCAGAAACCACAGCAGCTCGTGGATGATCGAGCGGGTGTGCAGCTTCTTGGTGGTCAGCAGCGGGAAGCCGGCGGCCAGGTCGAAGCGCATCTGATGGCCGAACACCGACAAGGTGCCGGTGCCGGTGCGGTCGGATTTGGGGTGCCCGTGGTCGAGCACGTGCTGCATGAGGTCGAGATACTGGCGCATGGCAAAAGGCCGGGGATGGTGTCGAGTGGCGATTGTACCCGTTACGCCGCCGCCGATCTGCCCAATGGCGCGCCTGCGGTTATGTCGAATGACTGATTGGGGCGTTCGGCGCAAAGCGGCTCATGTGTGAAATAATGCCGCCAGAGAATCCGGACGATTTGTCGAACAGGGCACCCATGTTGCTGAGCACATCCGATCCCGCCGCCGCAGCCGCTGGCCTCCTCCAGGAGGTGCGTGGGCGCTTGCAGGCGGTGTCGTCTCATGAGCCGGATGCGGCGCTCGATGAAGTGATCGCCGGCTTCGGGGCCATGCTCGAAAGCGGCGACTGGCCACTGCTGGATCTTGTTGCCGGGCTCGGCCAACTCGATGAATCCGCGCAGCCGCATGTGCGTCAGGCGCTCAAGGGGTTTTTGCAGGCATCGGCCCTCAAGACTGGCCGTGGCGATCTTCTGTACGCCGCGAGCGCCCGCTTTTTTGGCGCGATGGCGCAGGCGTGTGCGGAAGTCTTGCAGCGCGACCGGTCTGCTGGCGCGCCGCAGGGCGACCTCATGGCTGAGGTGGCGACCCGATTGATCCGGGCCAGCGCCGGCCGGCTGAAGTGGGATCATCTGGCTTACGGTCCTTATGACAGCGAGGTCTGGACGCGGCTGGGCGCAACCTTCGTCGAGGCCGCGGAGAGCGGCCGCCTGACGACGCTGGTGCGTCTGCGTGCGGGGCGCGAGACCGAGACCTCGACCTATCGTGAATACGTGCGCGCGGTCGCGTTGCAGTGCTCGGGGCTGGATCAGTTGCCGGTCGAGTTGATCGATGTGGCGGACCGCCTGATTCACTATCTGTTGCCTGCCATGCATCTGAGTGCATCGCCGGTCGAGGGGGCGCGCTTCTATGTCTCGCCGGCCAATGGCGGCCAGCCGCGGCGAATTGTTCGAGCGCTCGGCGCGGACGAGGCGGCCTGGTATTTCTCCCCCTTGATGGCCGAGCGCGTGATGAGCGAACTGGAGGCCATGTTGCGCAAAGGGGTGGTGCCAGGCGCGCTCGAGGGCGGGCCGGGCACAAAAGAGCGCATCCTCGCGTGCATCCGCCATTTTCGTCGCGCGTGGTATGACATTCCGGTGTCTCGGCGTCATCGGCGCCACCCCATGGACGGGCAGATTGCCGCCGTCCGAGGTTTTGTCTCTTTGCGCCAGATGCTGTGTGGGGCGGGGGCGCAGACGCTGGACTGGGCGCTTCGCGATGCCAGCGTGAGTGGGCTGGGCATGGTCGCGCCGCTGGTGAATTCGAGCCTTCCGCGGATTGGCGAGCTGGTCGGATTGAAGACGGACGAAAATGCCGGCTGGCGCCTGGGCATGGTGCGTCGCATTCAGCGCGACGATGTCAGTCAGGCATTCGTGGGTGTGGAGACCTTTGCGTCCTCCCCCAAAATGGTGCGTGCCGATGACGGCCGGGCGCCGATTGACGTGCTCCTCTGCGATCCGCTCCACCGTGGTGGTGTGTTGCGCGTCGTGGCACCTTTTCATGCACTGCGCTCTGGCACGGCCTTGTTCGTTGCCGAACAGGGCGCTGTCCAGAAACTCAAGCCGCTCGGATCGGTGTGGCGAGGCAGCGAATTCGAAGTTCGCACCTATCTCGTTCTCTGATTCACCCTGCGGTTGGGCGCTCGCGCGAGTTGGCTCTCACCCCATTGACAGTATAT
>JAGRFO010000186.1 GCA_020446005.1 Rhodocyclaceae bacterium
TGCCCGGCTTGATCGGCGCCTCGGCGCCACTCAGCACTTCCTGACCAATCACCAGATTACGCGGCGCAATGATGTAACGACGCTCACCGTCGGCGTAACACACCAGCGCGATATGCGCGGAGCGGTTGGGATCGTATTCGATCCGCTCAACCTTCGCCGGGATGTCATCCTTGTTGCGACGGAAGTCGACCACCCGGTAGTGCTGCTTGTGACCACCCCCCTGGTGACGCACCGTGATCCGGCCGGCATTATTGCGCCCGGCGCTCTTCGACTGCTTCTCAAGCAGCGGCGCATAGGGCTTGCCCTTGTGCAGCTCCTTATTGACGACCTTGACGACCGCGCGGCGGCCAGCGGAGGTCGGCTTAACTTTTACCAACGCCATGGCTCAATCACTCCCCAGCCGAAAAATTGATTTCCTGGCCAGGCTGCAAGCAGACGAACGCCTTCTTCCACCCCTTGCGCTGGCCCATCATGCGGCCGAAACGCTTGACCTTGCCCTTGACGTTCGCGATCTGGACCGACTTGACCTTGACGTTGAACAGCGACTCGACCGCCGCCTTCACCTCCGGCTTGGTCGCGTCGGAAACAACGCGGAACACCACCTGCTCGTTCTTGTCGGCAATATAAGTTGCCTTTTCAGAGATCTGCGGAGCGAGCAGCACCTGCAGCAGACGCTCTTGATGGAGCCGGCTCATTGCCACACCTCCTGCATCTTGGCCAACGCACCCTTGGTGACGATCACCTGCGGGAAACGCACCAGAGAAACCGGATCGGCCTCAGCCACATCGAGCACCAGCACATCGCGCAGATTGCGCGACGACAGGAACAGATTTTCGTTGAGATCGTCCGTAATCAGCAGCACCGACTCGAGCCCCATGCTCTTGAGCTTGGCCGCAAGCGCCTTGGTCTTGGGCACCTCGAGCTCAAAGCTCTCGACCACCGCGATGCGCCCCTCGCGAGCCAACTGAGAGAGGATCGACGCCACCCCGGCGCGATACATCTTGCGGTTGACCTTCTGGGTAAAATTCTCATCCGGCGAGTTCGGGAAAATCCGGCCACCCCCACGCCACAACGGGCTCGAAGACATCCCGGCGCGCGCACGGCCGGTACCCTTCTGGCGCCACGGCTTGCGCGTGGTGTGCTTGACCTCGGCGCGATCCTTCTGGGCACGATTGCCCGAACGGGCGTTCGCCATGTAGGCAACCACCACCTGATGCACCAGCGCCTCGTTGAAATCACGCCCAAACAGCGTATCGGAGACCTCGACAGTCGCCGCCGCCTGACCTTCAGCATTCAGAAGCTTCAGTTCCATCACGCCCCCTTGACCGCAGGCCGGACCACGACGTCACCGCCCTTGGCTCCGGGCACAGCCCCTTTGACCAGCAAGAGCTGACGCTCGACATCGACGCGCACCACCTCGATGCTCTGCATCGTGCTGCGCACCGCACCCAGGTGACCCGCCATCCGCTTGCCCGGCAGCACGCGGCCCGGGTCCTGCGCCTGACCGATCGAACCCGGCGCGTTGTGCGAGATGGAGTTACCGTGAGATGCGCGGTTGGACGCGAAGTTGTGGCGCTTGATCGCGCCCGAGAAGCCCTTGCCGATGGAAGTGCCCACGACATCGACCTTCTGCCCTACGGCAAACAGGTCGACCGTCAGCGCATCGCCCGGCTTGACATCAGCCAGGTCAGCAACCTCAACGCGAAATTCCTGCAGAAGACGACTGGCTTCGACGCCAGCCTTGGCGAGATGACCCGCAAGCGGCTTGCCAACGCGACTGGCGCGACGCTTGCCGAATGCGACCTGAACGGCCGAATAGCCGTCGGTCTCAGCGGTCTTGATCTGGCTCACGCGATTGTCGGACATGTCAAGCACTGTCACCGGAATGGATCGCCCATCCTCGGCAAAAATGCGAGTCATCCCGACCTTGCGACCCACAAGGCCTAGACTCATTTTATTCTCCCAAATCCCGGTTGCGATTGACCGGGGCCGTAAAGATTTTGCGCGAAAAACGCAAGGGCCGGATTATACCGGCCCAGGCGCACAGAACACAAGCCAAGAATTACTGCAACTTGATTTCCACATCGACGCCCGCGGGCAGATCGAGTTTCATCAGGGCGTCAACCGTCTTTTCCGTCGGATCAACGATATCCATCAAACGCTGATGCGTACGGATTTCGAACTGATCGCGCG
>JAGRFO010000187.1 GCA_020446005.1 Rhodocyclaceae bacterium
CCTCGAGGTTGATGCCGCCCAGCGTGGGCTCGAGCGCGGCGATGATCTCGATCAGCTTGTCGGGGTCGTTCTCCGCCAGTTCGATGTCGAAGACGTCGATGTTGGCGAACTTCTTGAACAGACAGCCCTTGCCCTCCATGACCGGCTTGGAGGCCAGCGGGCCGATGTTGCCCAGGCCGAGCACCGCGGTGCCGTTGGTGACCACCCCGACCAGGTTGCCGCGCGAGGTCAGCTCACTGGCCTCGGCCGGATCCTTCTCGATGGCGGTACATGCCGCGGCCACGCCCGGCGAATAAGCCAGCGCCAGGTCACGCTGGTTGGTCAGCCCCTTGGTGGGCACGACCGAAATCTTGCCGCGGGTCGGTGAGCGGTGATAGTCCAGCGCTGCGGCGATGAAATCCTGATCCATGATGTCTCCCTTCCGATGAATTCATTGTTGTTCCGGCACTCTAGCGGCCGGAATGTCTGCCGCCAATTGCGAACATCCACAGTATTTTGAGTTTTGTGACCGCGATTCTAACCATTCGCGGCGGTGGCGCGCTGCGATGTGAGCCGGGGAGAGGCGGTCATCGCAGCCATGACGAACGCCGTAATTATGGCACGAAGCCGCGCCGACGCACGCCACCGTCTGCCGACATAAGCTGGCAGAATGCAATCCATCGACATTCCACAGGGAAGGGGACCCACAAGATGCGACGCGTTGTGTTCAACCAGAAAGGTGGCGTAGGCAAATCCACCATCACCTGCAATCTCGCCGCCATCAGCGCTCACAACGGGCTGCGCACGCTGGTGGTGGACCTCGACCCGCAGGGCAACTCGACCCGCTACCTGCTGGGCGAGGCGACTGACGCGCTCGAGGCCACGCTGGCCGACTTCTTCGACCAGACCCTCAACTTCCGCCTCAACCCGATCCCGCTGACGGAATTCGTCACCCCGTCGCCTTTCGACAAGCTGGACGTCATGCCCTCGCACCCGGCGCTCGAAGAACTGCAGGGCAAGCTCGAATCGCGCTACAAGATTTTCAAGTTGCGCGAGGCGCTCGACGAGCTGGCCGACGACTACGACGCGATCTACATCGACACCCCGCCGGCGCTCAACTTCTACACCCGCTCGGCGATGATCGCCGCCAGCGCCTGCCTGATCCCCTTCGATTGCGACGACTTCTCGCGCCGCGCGCTGTACGCCCTGCTCGACAACGTGGCCGAAATCCGCGCCGACCACAACGACGATCTGGCGGTCGAGGGCATCGTGGTCAACCAGTTCCAGCCGCGCGCCACCCTGCCGCGCAAGGTGGTGCAGGAGCTGATCGACGAGGGTCTGCCGATCCTCGCGCCCTACCTGTCCGCCTCGGTCAAGATCAAGGAATCGCACGAGCAATCCCGGCCGATGATCCACCTCGACGCCCGCCACAAGCTGGCGCAGGAATTCGTCGCCCTGCACGACACCCTGGCGCGCCAGTCCGCGACCTGAGGCGGGCGCGCAGAGCGCGCAAGTTTTCCGCCCCCCGGCCGCTAAGCCAAGGACAGCCTGCGCAGAGGAGCCACCCCGATGTCGACGACCCGCACCGTCAGCGAACTCAACGCCCTGATCGTCGAACCGTCCCCGATGCAGGGCGGGCTCATCATGCAGGCCTGCGAAGCGCTCGGCCTGCCCGCCCCGCGCCACGTGCATAGCGCCAGCGAGGCCATGCAGGCCATGCAGGCCGCCCGCCCGGACGTGGTCATCAGCGCGCTCTACCTGCCCGACCTGTCGGGCACCGAACTGGTCCAGCGCATGCACGCCGACCCCGAACTGGCGGAGGTCGCCTTCATCCTGGTGTCGAGCGAAACCCGCCCACAGGCACTCGAGCCGGTGCGCCAGTCGGGCATTTGCGGGATCGTGCCCAAGCCCTTCACCCAGGAACAACTCGCCCGCGCCCTCACCGCCACCCTCGACGTGCTGTCGGCAGAGCCGCTGACCGACGTCGAGGTGCCGCTCGACGAGATCAAGGTGCTGGTGGTCGACGACAGCGCCCACGCACGCAAACACATCTTCCGGGTGCTGGAAAATCTCGGCGTGCTGCACTTTCTCGAAGCCTGCGACGGGGCCGAAGCGGTCGCTATCCTCAACGACACCATGGTCGATCTGGTGGTCACCGACTACAACATGCCGGAGATGGACGGCCGGCAGCTGGTCGAGTACATCCGCCAGCAAAGCTGGCAGCGCTCGGTGCCGATCCTGATGGTCACCAGCGAGCAGAGCTTCAGCCGCCTGGCCGCGGTCGAGGAAGCCGGGGTCTCCGGCATTTGCGACAAACCCTTCGAACCGGGCACCATCCGCCGCCTGCTGCAGCGCATTCTCAGCGGCGGCTGACTGTCTACAGCGGTTCGAGCTTGGCCACCCCGAGCAGCAGCCACTTCATGCCCTGCGGGCCAAAGTTGATCTGCACCCGCGCCTCCGCGCCGCTGCCCTCGGCCGACACGATGGTGCCCACCCCAAAGCGCGCATGCTGCACCGACTGGCCGATCCGCAGGCCGTTGAGGTCGCGCCCCGACGCCGCCACGCTGCGCGGAGACGACGACGCGCCATAGCCGGCCGGGCGCTCGTACAGGGCGCGCGCCGGCTGCTCGGGCGTCAGCCACTTGGTCAGCCCGACCGGGATCTCGTCGAGAAAGCGCGAGCGCACGCAGTAGCGCGTCTGGCCATGGAGCATCCGGCTTTGCGCCAGCGAAATGTACAGCCGCTGGCGCGCGCGGGTGACCGCCACGTACATCAGGCGCCGCTCCTCCTCCAGCCCGTCGACCTCATGCACGCTGTTTTCGTGCGGAAACAAGCCCTCCTCGACCCCGCTCAGAAACACCGCGTCGAACTCCAGCCCCTTGGCGGCGTGCACCGTCATCAACTGCACCGCGTCCTCGCCCGCGTCGGCCTGATGATCGCCCGCCTCCAGCGAGGCATGGGCGAGGAAGTCGGCCAGCAGGGGATGATCCGGCCCCGCCACGGCGGAGACCTCGTTCTCGGCGACAAAGTTGTTCGCCGCGCCGATCAGTTCGTCGAGGTTCTCCAGCCGCTCGCGCCCCTCTTTTTCCTTCACGCTGAGGTAATGAACGCGCAGACCGGAACCATCCAGCACGTGCGCCACCGCCTCGGGCAGCGGCAGCCCGGCGGTCTGCTGGCGCAAGGACTCGATCAGCGCCACGAAGGGTTCCAGCGCCTTGCGCGGCTTGCCGCTCAGATGCGAAACGGTGGCGTACAGACTGCCGTTGAAGGTGCGCGCCGCATCCTGCAAGATTTCCATCGAGCGCGCGCCGATGCCGCGGGTGGGAAAATTGGCCACCCGGGCGAAGGCGGTGTCGTCGTCGGGATTGGCGATCAGGCGCAGATAGGCCAGCGCATGCTTGACCTCCTGACGCTCGAAGAAGCGTAGCCCGCCATACACCCGGTAAGCCACCCCGGCCGAGAACAGCTGGTGCTCCAGCACCCGCGACTGGGCATTGGAGCGGTACAGCAGCGCGATGTCGGCGCGCGACATGCCATCGCGCACCAGCGCCTGCACCTCATCGACCAGCCAGCGCGCCTCGTCGAGGTCGGAGAACGCCTGATAGACGCGCACCGGCTCGCCCTCGCCCTGATCGGTCCACAGCTGCTTGCCGAGGCGCTGGGTGTTGTGGGCGATGATCGCGTTAGCCGCGTCGAGGATGTTGCCGCAGGAGCGGTAGTTCTGCTCCAGCCGGATCACGTTGGCGACCTTGAACTCGCGCTCGAAGGCGCGCATGTTGCCAACTTCCGCGCCGCGGAAACGGTAGATCGACTGATCGTCATCCCCCACGCAGAACAGGCAGCCGCCGGGGGTGTCGGCATCGCCGCTGGCGAGCAGCTTGAGCCAGCGGTACTGCAGCACGTTGGTGTCCTGAAACTCGTCCACCAGAATGTGCCGGAAACGCCGCTGATAGTGCCGGCGCAGGGGCTCGTTGCGGCTCAGCAACTCGAAGCTGCGCAACAGCAGTTCGGCAAAATCGACCACCCCCTCGCGCTCGCACTGCACCTCGTACTCGGCGTAGAGCTCGACCCGGCGACGGGTGAAGTCATCGCCGGCCACCACCGCCGAGGCGCGCACCCCCTGCTCCTTCTGACCGTTGATGAAGTGCTGCAGGTCGCGCGGCGGGAATTTCTCGTCATCCACATTCAGCGTCTTGAGCAAGCGCTTGATGCTCGCCAGCTGGTCAGCAGCATCGAGAATCTGGAACAGGGCGGGCAACCCGGCGGCGGTGTGGTGCGCACGCAACAGTCGGTTGCACAACCCATGGAAGGTGCCCATCCACATGCCGCGCAGGTTGATCGGCAGCATCGCCGACAGCCGGGCGAGCATTTCCTTGGCCGCCTTGTTGGTGAAGGTCACCGCCAATACCGCGTGCGGATCGAGCTGGCCGGTCTGCACCAGCCACGCGATGCGGGTCGTGAGCACTCGGGTTTTGCCTGATCCTGCGCCAGCCAGGATCAGGGCATGCTGCGGCGGCAGGGTCACCGCCTGAGTCTGTTCGGGATTGAGCGAAGCGAGCAAATCGGCCATTGGCACTCCTTTTGCTTTGATTTTTGCTTTGATTCTACCCGCCCAGACGCCCTGTCATCGAGCACCCCGGCAGGCGACGAACGGCAGCTTGCAAAAGTCCGACCAATTAGCTAAGGTAAATTTGTGCGTCGCAACAAATTGTTGAATTTTTTAACAGACAGTTGTTTGAAACACCGATACAATCGCCTCAAGTAATGGCACAACCCCGCCGTTGCTATGCACAACAGCAGAGAGAAACAGGCGTCCACAAGACGCTTGAAACGATGATTAGAGCCGAAATTCGGCCGAAGGAGTGCAGCAATGAACTCACCCAAACTACTGCCGTGGTACGCCCGCAGAGCCGGTGTGCCGATCGAACGCGCCGAAGCCCTGTGGCGCAAAGCAGTGCGCAAGGCCACCGTGGAAACCGGCTGGGTCGGCACCTCCGAGTACTTCGGTGCCGCCGTCGACAACTTCCTCGAACTGCTTGACGAGGAAGCGGCCAGCCTCTGTGCCCCCGGCATGTCCGGCCTGTTCCGGCGCCACAGCCGGATCATGCGGCTGCCACTGACCCTGATGGAAGATTTCACCGCGGTGTCCGCTGCCTGGCAGCGCCTCTGCAAACCCGAACAACGCGCGGCCTGAGGCCGCGCTACCGCCTCCCTCCCTCTCCTCGAAGGAGTTCGGCATCCGGTCTTTGACCGGATGCCGTTTTTTCGTTCACGCCGCCGCCGGACGCGCCCCAAGCCGCCGTGATGGCGGGCACCCTTCGCGGTATACTCCGACGCTTTCACGCCCGCCGAGCCGCCCGCCGCCATGCAGGAAAAGTACCACCCCTCCGCCATCGAGACCGCCGCCCAACAGCACTGGGCCGACGCCCGCAGCTTCGAGGTCTCGGAAGCGCCCGACCGGCCCAAGTACTACTGCCTGTCGATGTTCCCCTACCCCTCCGGCAAGCTGCACATGGGGCACGTGCGCAACTACACCATCGGCGACGTCATCAGCCGCATGTACCGCATGCGCGGCTACAACGTGATGCAACCGATGGGCTGGGACGCCTTCGGCATGCCGGCGGAGAACGCGGCGATCCAGCACAACGTGCCGCCGGCGCAGTGGACCTACGCCAACATCGAGTACATGAAGACCCAGCTCAAGCGACTCGGCTTCGGCATCGACTGGTCGCGCGAGCTGGCCACCTGCGCGCCCGACTACTATCGCTGGGAGCAGTGGCTATTCACCCGGCTGTACGCCAAGGGCCTGATCTACAAGAAGGCCGGCACCGTGAACTGGGACCCGGTGGACGAGACCGTGCTCGCCAACGAGCAGGTCATCGACGGTCGCGGCTGGCGCTCCGGGGCACTCATCGAGAAGCGCGAGATCCCCATGTACTACATGAAGATCACCGCCTACGCCGACGAGCTGCTGGCCGCGCTGGACGATCTGCCGGGCTGGCCCGAGCAGGTCAAGCTGATGCAGAAAAACTGGATCGGCCGCTCCGAAGGGGTCGAGATCCACTTCCCCTACGACCTCGAAACCATCGGCGCCGCCGGCGTGCTCAAGGTGTTCACCACCCGCGCCGACACATTGATGGGCGCCACCTACGTGGCGGTGGCCGCCGAGCACCCGCTGGCGCTGCAGGCCGCGCAGGACAACCCCGCGCTGGCCGCCTTCATCGCCGAATGCCAGCACGGCAGCGTCGCCGAGGCCGACCTCGCGGCGATGGAGAAGAAGGGCATGGACACCGGCCTGCGCGTGGTGCACCCGATCAGCGGCGAGTTCCTGCCGGTGTGGGTCGCCAACTACGTGTTGATGGGCTACGGCGAAGGCGCGGTGATGGCGGTGCCGGCGCACGACGAGCGCGACTTCGCCTTCGCGCGCAAATACGGGCTGCCGATCCGGCAGGTGATCGGCGTCGACGGCCAGGCCTTCGACGACACCGCCTGGCAGGACTGGTACGCCGACAAGCCGCGCGCGCGCTGCGTCGATTCCGGCGTGCTCGACGGGCTGGCGCATGCCGAGGCGGTCGACAAGGTCGCCGAGCTGCTCGCCGCCAAGGGCCTGGGCGAGAAGCAGACCACCTGGCGGCTGCGCGACTGGGGCATCAGCCGCCAGCGCTACTGGGGCACGCCGATCCCGATCATCCACTGCGACGGCAGCACCGAGCCGGGCCGCGAGCGCCCCGGCTGCGGCTCGGTGCCGGTGCCCGAGCAGGACCTGCCGGTGCTGCTGCCCGAGGACCTGGTGCCCGATGGCAGTGGCAACCCGCTGGCCAAGTGCGCGTCCTTCCTGAACGTCGCCTGCCCGCGCTGCGGCCAGCCCGCGCGGCGCGAGACCGACACGATGGA
>JAGRFO010000188.1:0-9482 GCA_020446005.1 Rhodocyclaceae bacterium
CGGCGCGGCATGGATGACCACGTCGGCGATACCGGCCAGCCGACGCAGCGAGCGGCGGTCGTCGAGGTCGGCCACCACCGTGCGGGCGCCGAGCGCATGCAATGCGGCACGCGCGCCGGCATCGCGTATCATCGCGATAACGCGGAATCGCCCGGCCAGCCAAGGTATGGCACGCCGGGCGACATCGCCGCAGCCCACAATCAGAACCGTTCTCATCCGCGCATTATCTCACGCCAGATTTCATCATGCCCCTCAAGCTCACCATCGTGCCGGGCGATCACCAGATCGACATCGCCGACCACCAGACCGTGCTCGAAGCGGCCATCGCCGCCGGGCTGATGCTGCCCTACGGCTGTCGCGACGGGGTGTGCGGCAAGTGCAAGGGGCAGGTGCTGAGCGGCCGCGTCGATCACGGCAAGGCCGGCGCGGACACCCTCACCGAGGCCGACCGGGCGGCCGGGCTGGCCCTGTTTTGCTGTGCCACGGCGCAGGAGGACTTGGTCATCGAATGCCGCGGGGTGACCCGCGCCGACGACATCCCGGTGAGGAAACTGCCCTGCCGGGTGGAGACCATGACGCGGGCCGCGCCCGACGTGATGATCCTCAAACTACGCCTGCCGGCCAGCGAACAGTTCACCTTTCGCGCCGGCCAGTACATCGACATTCTGCTGCCGGGCAACAAGCGGCGCAGCTTCTCGATCGCCAATCCGCCGGCCGAGGCGAGCCACATCGAGCTGCACATTCGCCAGGTGCCGGACGGGATGTTCACCACCCGCGTGTTCGAACAGATGCAGGTGCGCGAGGTGCTGCGCTTTGAGGGGCCGCTGGGCAGCTTCTATCTGCGCGAAGACAGCGACGCGCCGATCATCCTGCTCGCCGGCGGCACCGGCTTCGCCCCCATCAAGGGGCTGATCGAACACGCCATCGCCCGCGGCTTCACCCGCCCGATGACCCTCTACTGGGGCAGCCGCGACCGGGCCGGCCTCTACATGGCCGGGCTGGCCGGACACTGGGCGGCCACGCTGCCGTGGTTCAAGTTTGTCCCGGTCCTGTCCGATATGTCTCCAGAGGATCGCTGGGACGGCCGCACCGGTCTCGTGCACGAGGCGGTCATCGCCGACTTTGCGGACCTGTCGGCCCATCAGGTGTATGCCTGTGGCGCGCCGCCCATGATCGACGCTGCACGGCGCGATTTTGGCGCGCGCTGCGCCCTGCCCGACGACCAGTTCTTTGCCGACGCTTTCACTTACGCCACGGACTCGCAGCCCTGACACCATGAGCCATCCCCTGCTTCTGACCCGCGAACCCGTCGTCAACCGCAACCGCGCCATCACCGCCAACCGGCTGATCGCGCATGCCGCCTCGGTGGCCGACGTGGTGGCCGGACTCAAAAAATTCGACGAGGAATGGCCGCAGCATCACCCCGTGTTCCTGTGTCTCGGCAAGCTCGTTCCGACGCCCGATCTGCTGGACTGGGACGTCCCCGACAACCTGATGGTGGAGATCCCCGCCCCGACGCTGGCCCATCCCAAGACGCAGGAACTGCTGCCCCAGCTCAAGGCCGCCGGGGTCAACATGTGCCTGTCGTGGTACGCCCCCGGGGTCGCCGTGCCGCCCGAGATCGACTGGCGCTTTGTGCTGATGGACCAGCGCAAGCTCGCCGACCCGGGCAACAGTCCGGGCCTCAGCCTGGCCTGGGGGCTCAAGGACACCCCCAGCTTCGGCACCGCCATCGACAACGGCTACGACGGCGCCGCCGGCTGGTTCTTCCTGCAGGGCGGGGCCTCCGCCAAAGCCCTCTCGCCCTCGCACGCGCAGATCGTCCGCCTGCTCAACCTGGTGCGCGGCAACGCCGAGATCAAGGACATCGAAGCGGTCCTCAAGCAGGACGTCGCCCTGTCCTACAAACTGCTGCGCTACATCAACTCGGCCGGTTTCGGCCTGCGCTGCGAGATCCAGTCCTTCCGTCACGCAGTCACCATCCTCGGCTACAAGAACCTCAACAAATGGCTGTCGCTGCTCCTCGTCACCGCCAGCCGCGACCCGGCAGCGCCGGCGCTGATGCAGGCCTCGATCGCCCGCGGGCGGATGATGGAGCGCGTCGGCGCGCCCTTCTTCGACAAGGCCGACCACGACAACCTGTTCATCACCGGCGCCTTCTCGCTGCTCCCCTCGCTGCTGGGCACCTCGTTGCCCGAGCTGCTCGCCGAGATGAGCCTGCCCGAATCGATCACCGAAGCGCTGGTCAATAACGAAGGCGAATACGCCCCCTTCCTCAATCTGGCGCGCGCCTGCGAGCGTTTCGACGCGACCAATCTCGACAAACTCACCACCGACCTGACCATCGACAGTCACGCCGTCAACGCCGCCCTGCTGGCCGGCGTCCAGTTCGCCGACAGCCTGCAAAGCTGAGCGAACCTCACTGAAAAGTCCGCCCCGGGCGGACATTCGTCACACCCGCCGCGCCCCATCGCCGCAGCGCACCATGCGCCCTGCGACAGGCATCACGTTACATCCGCCGTGCGCCCGGTAGAATCCGGGTTCCACATCCTCCCAGTATGGCGCGCGTACGTCCGATGCAACTCCCCGTCCTCCCCTTCCGCCTGACGCGTCCGGCGCCCCACCCCGGGGTCGCCGAGGCGATGCTTCGGCTGATGGAAGACGAGGAGACCCCGTGGGACGCCCTCGCCGCCCACGCCATGCGCGACGCCGCCCTGTCGCTCGCGCTGCTGTGGATGTTACCGCTTGGCGGCGACGAAACCGCCCAGCTCAAACCGGCACTGACCGAACGGCTGCAACTGGCCGGACGGCCTCTGCTGCGCGCCTGGCTGCTCCATGCCGGCACCCAGCAGGCCAACGCCGACGACATCCAGCACCTCAACCAGCGCGCCCTGCTGACCGCCGAATGCGCCCTGCACCTGGCGCAGGAACAGCACTACCCGCGCCCCGACGAGGCCTATCTCGCCGGTCTGTGGCACGCCCTCGGCAGCATGAGCCTGCTCGCCTCCTCGGCCGACTACGCCGCGCTGCGCAAGGAAGTGGATGACCCCGCCGAATTGCGTCGCCGCGAACGCCAGCGCTTCGGCGACGATCATGTCGCGCTGGCCGCCGCGCTGGGGCATCACTGCGGACTGCCGCCGCTGGTGCTCGATGCCATCGCCCTGTCGGGCGCGCTCGAAGAACACGTCACCAGCGCCCATCCCCTGGCCGCCCTGCTGCGCGCCGCGATGGCGCTGGCCGCCCCGAATCCGCAGCTCGACGAAGCCGCCCGGCTCACCGGCATGAGCACCGAGGCCCTCACCAGCCTGCAGACCGACGTCGGCTACCTCTCCGCGCAAGGCCTGCAGGAAATCGGCATCGGCCTGCCGCGCGAGGGCGACGGCCGCGCGCTGAGCACCCGCGCCAGCTACCCGTCTCTGCCACCGCGCTGGCGCAAGCTGGCCCTGTCGGGGCTGCTCGGCAGCGCCTTCGACGGAGAGGTCGACACCTCCCCGGCGGCCCGGCTGGCGCGCGGCTTCCGGCTGCTCTTCGGCAAGGTCGCACCGCTGATGCTGTGCCTGCGCGCCGACCAGATCTGCGTGCTCGGCGCCGCCGACAATCCGCTGATCGTGCAGCCGCTGCGCGAACTGAGCCTCAACCTCGACGACGAAACCAGCGTCATCGCGCTGGCCCTGCGCACCGGCAACAGCACCAGCCATTTCCCCGGCCGCGACGGCCCGGGCCGTAGCACCCGCGACTGGCACGTCACCCGCTGGCTGCGCGCCGCCGGCATTCTGTGCCTGCCCTGGCGCGCGCTCGATGTGCGCGGGGTGGCGGTGCTGGGGATCGACGAGAGCCTCGACATCACGCCCGACGAACAGCAGCTGATGAGCATGCTGGTCACCAGCGCGGCGCAGGCTATGGTGCACGCCGACCGCCACGCCACCAGCGCGGAGACCAAGGTCGATGCCACCCGCGCCGAATTCATCGACCGGGCACGCCGTGTGACCCACGAGATCAACAGCCCGCTCACCGTCATCAAGAGCTATCTGGGGATCATCGCCCAGCGCGAAGCCGACGACGCCACCCTGACCGCCGAACTGGGCCAGGTCGGCAAGGAAATCGACCGGGTCAGCACCCTGCTCCGGCGGATGACCGAAAGCGACCCCACGCCGGACGAGGAAGCCCGCTCATCGAGCGTCAACGAAGTCGCGCGATCCCTCGAACGGGTCTATGGCAACACCCTGTTCGGCAGCCGCAAGCGCGATCTGGAAATCCGCCTGCCGGCCGCGCTGCCGGCCGTCGCGATGCCGGCCAGCGCGCTCAAGCAAGTGCTCCTCAACCTGATGCGCAACGCCGCCGAAGCGCTGCCCGAGGGCTGCCGGCTGAGCATCACCTCGCCCGGCGTGCTGATCGCCAACGGCACCCCCAGCATCGAGTTGCGGGTGGTCGACAACGGCCCGGGGCTGCCCGAGGCGCGCCTCGCCCGACTGTTCACCCCCGCCCCCAGCCACAAGGGCGAAGCGCACCAGGGCCTGGGCCTGGCGATCGTCAAGGACATCCTCAGCCAATGGCAGGCGTATATCCTGTGTCGTAGCCAGGCCAATGCCGGCACCAGCTTCCAGTTGTTCATTCCACTGGATCAGCCGCACTGATTCGGGCATTATCTGTAGCGTTTCGTGTCACCGGGAGACGACAGGGAGGTCATGGTCATTCCGGGGGAAGCGCCCTTCTTGAGCTCTGCGAGCCTGCACGGCACGGCGGATCAGACCCCGTGCCGGATTCTGCTCGTTGACGACGACAACGCCCTGCGCCGCACCCTGCCGCATGTGCTGGCACAAGAGGGGCGCTCTTTCGACGAGTGCCCCAATCTCGGCGAAGCGATCGCCCGCCTCGAACGCACCCGCTACGACCTGATCCTGCTCGACTACCGGCTGCCCGATGGCACCGGCCTCGACCTGCTCGACTGGCTGGCCCATGCGCGGCGCGACGAGGCGGTGGTCATGATCAGCGGCGAGGACGCCATCGATGCCGCGATCGGCGCGCTGCGTCACGGCGCCGACGACTTCGTGCGCAAGCCCTACCACGTCGCCCAGCTCCAGCGCGCGGTGCACGGCGCCCTGCACAAAGCACGGCTCGAGCAGTCCAACCAGATCATGCGCCAGCGCCTGCAACGCTCCGAACGGCTGCACCGTTACCTGGTCGAGCGCGCACCGGACCTGATCTTCACCCTCAGCCCCGACGGCCTGTTCGCCTACGCCAACCCCCGCGTCGAATCGATGCTCGGCTACAGCGGCGAGCAACTCGTCGGCAAGTCCTTCATCTCGCTGGTGCTCGACGAAGACGTCCCGCGCATCGAAGCCTTGCTGCGCAACACCCTCGACGGTCAGCGTCATGGTCAATCGGCCGAAGTGCGCCTGCGCCGCTGCGAGCCGGGCACCAGCCGGCCCGGCGCCTCGCTGGTCACCGTCGCGCTCAACGTGGTCGCCATCCAGTCCCAGACCCGCGACGACGATCCACACCGACCGCCGGATGGTGTGTATGGCGTCGCGCGCGACATCTCCGAGCGCAAGCGGGCCGAGGAAATCATCACTTTTCAGGCCTACCACGACCAGCTCACCCACCTGCCCAACCGCATCCTGTTCAAGGACCGCCTCGAACTGGCGATCGCCCAGGCGCAGCGTCGCGGCGGCCTGCTGGCGGTGATGTTCATCGACATCGACCGCTTCAAGCTGGTCAATGACACCTACGGCCACGCCGAGGGCGACCACCTGCTGCGTGGGATCGCGGGGCGCATCAAGCAGACCTTGCGCAAAGGCGACACGCTGGCGCGGCTGGGCGGCGACGAATTCACCGTCCTGCTGCCCGACATCGCCCAGCCCGAAGACGCCGAGATCATCGCCCAGAAGATTCAGCGCGCCCTCGACGAGCCTTTCGATCTGCGCCACGGCAACTTCCTCGCCACCGTCAGCATGGGCATTTCAGTGTTCCCGCGGGATGGCGAGGTGGCCGAGCTGCTCACCCAGCACGCCGACATCGCGATGTACCAGATCAAGCGCGCCGGCAAGAACGGCTTCCGCTTCTTCGACCCCGACCTCAACGCCCACTACCGCGAGCGCATCACGCTGGAAAACGATCTGCGCAGCGCGCTGGCGAACAACGAATTCGAACTTCACTTCCAGCCCCAGATCAGCCTCTCCAAGCGGCGCGTGGTGGGCATGGAAGCCTTGCTGCGCTGGCAGCATCCCGCCCACGGGCTGATCGCCCCGACCGCCTTCATCCCGGTGGCCGAGGAGGTCGGCCTGATCGGCGACATCAGCCGCTGGGTGGTCGACACCGCCGCGGCACAGCTCGCCCGCTGGCAGGGGCTCGGGTTTACCGACCTGCGCCTAGCGGTCAACCTCTCGTCACAGGACTTCGACCGCGACGAGACCATCGACCGCGTCGCCGACCGCATCGCCCACCATCGGCTCCAGGCCGACCGCTTCGACGTGGAGATCACCGAGAGCGTGATGATGCGCGACACCGCCGAGGTGATGGGGCGCATCCGGCGGCTGCGCGACTGCGGGGTGGGCATCTCGATCGACGATTTCGGCACCGGCTACTCGGCGCTGGGCTATCTGCAGAAGTTTCCGGTCAGCAGCCTCAAGATCGACCGCAGCTTCGTCACCGGCCTGCACGCCCCCGGCGCCAATCCCATCATCTCGGCGATCACCGGCATCGCGCACGGCTTCGGCCTGCATCTGGTGGCCGAGGGCGTCGAACGCGCCGACCAGGCTGCTCGACTGCAAAGCATGGGCTGCGACATCATGCAGGGACACTACTTTTCGGAAGCGGTGTGCGCCGACGACGCCGAACGCTGGCTGACCCACACCGAGCACCTGCTCCACCACCAGCCGTCTTGAGCCGCTGCCCTGCAGCGCCGGCTTACTTGAGGCCGAGAATCCACGCCACCAGCCGCCGCGCCTCTTCCTGAGTCACCTGAGGATTACGGGGCATCGGCACCTGCACGCCCTTGTTCAGCCACAAGCCCTTGCTGCCCAACTGGACCCGCTCGGCCACCGATTCAATCGCCTGGGGCTGGCCGGCGTAGCGTTGCGCCACGTCGGAAAAATAGGGGCCGACCTTGCCGCCCTCGCCCGCCGCATCAACCGCATGACAATTCAGGCAACCGCGCTTGCGTGCCAGTTCCGCCTCATCGGCGGGCGGCGCGGCGTGCGCCAGGCTGGCGACGCACAGGGCGCCCATGAGGCTCGCCGATTGACGCTTCAGTTGTCGCATCACATTCACCCTCGACATAAAAGAAAGAACCAGCCCGCGGGCTGGTTCTTTCAGTCTTCAAGCCAGCACCACGCTTACTTGATCGTCAGCACCCACTCGGCCAGCTGCTTGGCTTCTTCCGGGGTGACTTTATTGGCCGGCATCATCGACGTTTCGGGTGCTTTACCCGCAGCGGCCCAAGTGCCCTTGCTGCCCTTCAGGATCGAATTGGTGAGCTTGTCGACCGCATCGGCCTGACCGGCGTATTTGGCAGCCACGTCCTTGTAGGCCGGGCCGACCACCTTCATCGCCAGCTGGTGGCATCCCATACAGGCCTTCTTGGTGGCGAGTTCCTGGGAAGCAAAAGTCGTCGGGGCTGCAAACAGCAGGCCGGCGGCGAGAGAAGCGGCAACGAGTGCTTTCATGTTGATTTTTCCTTATGACACGATGGGGAAGAAACACCGGCGGATACTAAACCGTTTGGCTGGCTTTGCCTACCCGCCCAGTTCGTGAGCCAGCGCCGACCAGTTCTCGATCGGCGACAGACACTTAACGCCCGAGCACACCCATGCGTTGACAGCCACACCGAGCGGTTTGTCGAGCGAGCCACCGGCGGGCACCTCGCACGCCCCCACCGGCAGAACCAGGGTAGACGGATCGGCCAGCGGGGCGGCTTGACGCGCCCACGCGTCGACCGCCGCTTGCGGTCCGCGCAAGACCACGACCCGCGGCGGGGTCAGCCACTCGGCGAGGGTCATCTGGAGACTGGCAAAGCCCATCGGCGAGTGCGCCATGCCGCCGTGAAACGCCTTGAGCACACCGGTTGCGGCGTCGAGATAACGCGGCTCGCCCAGCACGTGACCGAGCTGCTGCAGGCTGCGCGCGGCGACGCCGTTGCCCGACGGGGTGGCGTTGTCGTGGCCGCTGCGCGGGCGATGCACCAGCGCCTCGTGGTCGTGGCTGGTAAAGTAGAAGCCACCGCCACCGCCACCGCCACCGCCATCGCCATCGCCAAAGCGCGCGATCAGCGCATCGGCCAGCGCGCGCGCGAAGTCCAGATCGGCCGCGCGCCAGCGCGTCTGCAGCGCTTCGAGCAATGCCGCGAGCACAAAGGCGTAATCGTCGAGATAGCCATTCAGGCGCGCCTCGCCGCCGCGCATGCTGGCGGACAGTCGTCCATCGCGCCACACCGTGGTCCGCAGCGCGTCGATCGCGGCCAGTCCGGCATCGACCCAGTCGGGCCGGTCGAGGAGCCGCCCAGCGCGCAGCAGCCCCTGGATCATCAAGCCGTTCCAGCCGGTCAGCACCTTGTCGTCGAGGCCCGGACGCACCCGTGTCGCGCGCGCCTCGAACAGCCGCTGAGCGGCGCGCGCCAGCGCGGCATGGGCGGACGCGCCATCCATGCCGAGCCGTGCCCCCACCGCCTCGACCGGCGCACGCAGGGTCAGATGCCATGCTTCGCCCTCGAAGTTGGCCGGCTGATCCAGCCCCCACGCAGCCAGCGCCAATGCGGCGCCGTTCGCGCCAACGGTGGCCGCGACCTGATCTGGCGTCCACACGTAGAAGCGCCCTTCCTCGCCCTCCGAATCCGCGTCCAGCGCCGACCAGAACGCACCCTCGGGCGAACGCATCTCGCGCAGCGCCCAGGCGGCGGTCTCCTCGGCCACTTGCCGGAAGCGCGCATCGCCCCACACCACCGCGGCCTCGGCGTACAGCGCGAGCAAGGGGCCGTTGTCGTAGAGCATTTTTTCGAAGTGGGGAATCTCCCAGCGCGCATCGACGCTGTAGCGGCAGAAGCCCCCGCCGATCTGGTCGTAGAGGCCGCCGGCGGCCATCCCGTGCAGGGTCCGGCGCAGCATCTCGCCGGCGCGGGCGTGACCGTCGCAGCGATAGCAGTGCATGAGCAGCGCAAGGTCGGACGGGTGCGGGAACTTGGGCGCGCCGCCAAAACCGCCGTGGCGAGGGTCGAAGCTGCGCTCCAGCCCGGCCAGCGCATCGCAGATCGGCGCGGCGGAGAACTGCCCCGGATCGGCCGCGCCGACCGCGGCGGTCTGCGCCAGCGCGGCCCGCAACGCCGCGTTCTGCTCGACGATCGAGTCCTGCTGGCTGCGCCACGCCGCGCCGATGCGTTCGAGCAGATCGACAAAACCGGGCAGACCGTGGCGCGGTTCGGGCGGAAAATAAGTGCCGCTGTAGAAGGGCATGCCGTCGGGCGAGAGGAACACCGTGAGCGGCCAGCCGCC
>JAGRFO010000188.1:9528-9732 GCA_020446005.1 Rhodocyclaceae bacterium
CGCTCCTCGCGATCGACCTTGATGTTGATGAACAGCCGGTTCATCACCTCGGCGGTCGCCGGGTCCTCGAAGGATTCATGCGCCATCACGTGGCACCAGTGACAGGCCGAATAACCGATCGACAACAAAATCGGGGTGTTCGTCTCGCGGGCCCGCGCCAGCGCGGCGTCGCACCAGGTCCACCAGTGCACCGGGTTGTCGGCG
>JAGRFO010000016.1 GCA_020446005.1 Rhodocyclaceae bacterium
AGCCGTTACGCCGAGGATGCGAGCCAGCGCATGCAATACCTGGTCAATTCGCTCAGCGCCTATGAAGTGCACGTCGCGCGCTATTACCTCAAGCGCGGCGCCTACCTGGCCTCGGCGAATCGCGCCCAGACCGCGATTTCGACCTACCCGGAAACACCGGCGACCGAAGAGGCGCTGTACATCCTCACCCAGGCGTACGACGCGCTTGGCATGACGGAACTGCGCGATGACGCGCAGCGCGTGCTCGCCCAGAGTTTTCCGCAAAGCGCCTACCTGACGGGCGACGCCGAGCGCGGTTCGGCCTGGTGGAAGCTCTGGTGACACAGACTGGCCGCGTGGACCCGATGGTTCGCGCAGCCATGCTGAAGTGGCCCAACGTCCCCGACGTCTACGGCTGGCTCAGGCTCGATGCGCGCGGGCGCTGGCAGATTCGCAATTCGCAGGTAAACCAACCCGCGCTCGAAGCCTTCATCAATCGGAATTACCTCAGCGACACCAGCGGACGCTGGTTTTTTCAGAACGGTCCGCAGCGCGTTTTCGTCACGCTCGACCTCACCCCCTGGGTGCTGCGTCTGTCACCGGATGGCACGCTGAGTGGCCACACCGGCACCCCCTGGGCTGCCGTTGACGCGGTCTGGCTCGATGACGCAGGCCACCTTCTGGTCAGCAGCCCGGCCGGATTGGGGCTGATCCACGATGCCGACCTCGCCGCAGCCAGCGCGCGACTTGCATGGCGCGACGGCGCGCCAGCCACACTCGAATCCCTGCTCGCGAGCGATGCACCGCCGCCGGACATCGGCATTCAACTTGCCACGGGCTGGCACCCCATCGCCGCCACCGAAGCGCGCACACTGGGCACACGCTTCGGCTTTGTCGCCGAACCCAAACCCAGCGGCCTGGAAGCCACTCAGCCGCGGCCGTAGGTATCCTCGAAGCGCACGATGTCGTCTTCGCCCAGATAGCCGCCCGACTGCACCTCAATCATCTCGAGCGCAAGCTGGCCCGGATTTTCCAGCCGGTGCACGGTGCCGAGCGGGATATAGGTCGACTGGTTTTCGCTGAGAAGAAAGGTCTCCTCGCCGCGCGTGACCCGCGCCGTCCCGCGCACCACAATCCAGTGCTCTGCGCGATGATGATGCATCTGCAGGCTCAGCGACGCCCCCGGATTGACCACAATGCGCTTAACCTGAAAACGCGCACCGCTGTCGATCGAATCGTAATACCCCCACGGGCGGTGCACTTTGCGGTGCGCGGACGCTTCACTACGCGACGCCGCCTTGAGGCGGGCCACGATTTTCTTCACATCCTGGGTGCGCTCCTTGCTCGCCACCATCACCGCATCCGGCGTTTCGACCACGACCACATTGCTGACACCGAGGCAGGCAACGAGACGGTCAGAGGCCATCACGAGGTTGTCTTGCGCCGCCTCGAAGAGCACGTCACCGCGCGCCACATTGCCATCTGCATCCTTGTCGGCCACCGCCCACAGCGCGTCCCACGCCCCCAGATCGGACCACCCTGCCGACAGCGGCACGACCACGCCCGGCACGCCGAGGTCAGGCGTATCAGCGAGGTGCTCCATCACCGCATAGTCGATCGAATCCGACGGACAAGCGGCAAACGCCTCGGCATCCACACGCACGAAGTCCGCATCGTGCGCCGGCTGGCGCATTGCGGCCTCGCACGCGGCCAGCATCGCCGGCTGCAAACGCCCGATCGCCTTGAGCCACACGCTGGCCTGCATCATGAAGATGCCGCTGTTCCACAAATAGTCGCCGCTCGCGACATAGGCCTGCGCGGTCGCCTCATCCGGCTTCTCGACAAAACGCGCGATGCGCCGCACGCCCTCGGCAAACGGATCGCCGCAGCAGATATAGCCGTACCCGGTTTCGGCGCGCTCGGGCACGATGCCGAAGGTCACCATCGCGCCATCTCCCGCCTGGCGGGCGCCCAGCGCGACGGCCTGCTGGAACGCCACTCGATCGTTGATGACGTGGTCTGCCGGCATCACCAGCAGCACCGGATCAAGGCCCTCACTCACCGCCAGCAGTGCCGCCAGGGTCAGCGCCGGCGCAGTGTTCCGTCCCGCCGGCTCAAGCACGATCCGGTTGCTGGGCTTGCCCGCCGAACGCAATTGTTCAGCGGTAATGAAGCGGTACTCTTCATTGCACACCACGATTGGCACCGGCGCCACGTCCGACGGACCGTCAAACCCGTCCAATCGGCAGACAGTCGACTGCAGCATCGTCTCCTCACCGGCCAGCGCGAGCAACTGCTTGGGATATTTTTCGCGCGACAGCGGCCACAGCCGCGTCCCAGAACCGCCCGACAAAACCACTGCTTGGATCGACATCGATAACCACTCCTGGAGCCTGCGCCACACCCCGTGACGACGGATGCCGAATGATAACGGATTCAGCATGTCGGCATTGTGATGCGCCGCACCATCAGCCTGTTGTGCACCGGGGCGCACCAAAAACAAAGCCCGGATACGCGTACGTATCCGGGCTTTGTTTTGTCTGTCTGGCGCGCTCGGCAGGATTCGAACCCACGACCCCCTGGTTCGTAGCCAGGTACTCTATCCAACTGAGCTACGAGCGCATTCACCGCAATACACAGGCCAAAGCATGTGAATGACGGACTAAAAAAAGCCGCGACCGCGGCTGATTTCAGTATGTTTGGCGCGCTCGGCAGGATTCGAACCCACGACCCCCTGGTTCGTAGCCAGGTACTCTATCCAACTGAGCTACGAGCGCATCATCCGCAATCGAAACCTTCTTGATTCGCGGACTAAAAAAAGCCGCGAAAGGCGGCTGTTTGCAACAACGTCAATCAAGGCAAGTGGCGCGCTCGGCAGGATTCGAACCCACGACCCCCTGGTTCGTAGCCAGGTACTCTATCCAACTGAGCTACGAGCGCAACCTAAACGAGCATTATACTTAGGGGCAATCCTAGGGTAAAGCCCGAAAGTGTGGCGGAGACGGAGGGATTCGAACCCTCGATACCGTTTTTGACGGTATGCTCCCTTAGCAGGGGAGTGCCTTCGACCTCTCGGCCACGTCTCCTCACCACAGGGCCGCGATACTAGCCGTTTCGGCGGTCCGGGTCAAACCATCTCAAGCGCACGATTCCGCACAGGATCACGCCCCGTTCTGAACACCCACCACGCCTCAAAAGAACCAGCCGACGAACGGCGCGTTACGCATTTCAAGCTTGCGCGCGCCACCCCAAACAGCGGTCGACACACCGTTTGACATTGCTGCGTCGCGACGATTCGCCACACTGACGGACACTCTCAATTAATCCTTAAGGAATACTTTCTGGCTAAACACTGGCTGTTTGAACCGCCACCCAGCCATCGACCGGATTGCTGCGCTGCGAGAGCTAATCCAACTCACCCATTTGGGTCACGCCCCCACCTGCAAGCACGGCCTCAAAACCCGGCGGTGATAACCGATCCAGTTAAACCGAACAGCGTGAAAAAATGCTTGTATGTTGTAAACAGACTTTCATATACTCCATACGCCGTATGACAAAAGTTGTAATTATTACCAAGCCTCAAGACTCAAGTCATACCCTCATAAAATGGCAAGCGGAGAAAACCTCACATGAAGAGCAGCGACAAAAACATTGACGTGCGCGAAATCCGGCGCAAGCTCGGCCTGAACCAGTCTCAGTTCTGGTCGCAGATCGGCGTCACCCAGAGCGGCGGTTCGCGTTACGAGAGCGGTCGCAACATTCCGCGCCCGGTCCAGGCCCTGCTTCGGTTGGTCCACATCGAGCAGGTTGACATCAACCGGGTCAAGCGCGAAGACGTTGAAGTGTCCGAGTATCTCAAGAAGAATGACCCGGAAATGTTCAAGAACCTGAAGAAGGAAGCACGCGCCGCTCGCAAGCCGAAAAAAGCCTGAGCGGGCAGAAATGCGCCATCAAGGGCTGACGCGAACCGTCAGCCCTTTTTCTTTGATGCGCTGCGCGATGGCGTCGAGACGTTGCGGCGACAAGGCGGTGACTCGCGGCGCCTCGGGCTGCATCGACGGGCGCGCCACGCCGTAAAGCAGCACGCCAGCGAGCGATGCCATGCCCGCCGCCTCAAGACAGGCCAGATAGGCCTCGATCTGCGCATCGCCCGGCGCCTCCCCATCCCAAGCAAACAGGCAGGTCTGCACCCAGGTGGGCGCCAGCGCGGCGCAGCGCGCCAGGGAACGCGACACTTTTCCCGGCGACAGCGCAACACCGTTGATGCGCTCAATGTCGGCCGCCTTACCGGCATCGACCTTGAACCACACTTCGCCGCCCGCTGCGCCCAGCCGCGCCACCCCGCACTGCACGCCGGCGCGCCCGATGAGGCTGCCGTTGGTGATCAGCCGCAGCGGCACCGCGGCCAGTCCGGCGGCATCGCGAATCGCAATCACCCGGGCCACGATCTCGTCAAACCCGCGCGCACTGGTCGGTTCGCCATTGCCGGAAAAGGCGATATCACGCACTTCGCGCTGACCCTCCGGCAGATGACGGGCAAGGTAGTCACCATGGACCAGCTCGTCGAGAAAACCACGCAGCTCGTGCTCCAGCAAGGCCACATCGATCGCGGGCGCGCTGCCGCGGACGAGATCGGGCACCTGACAATAAACGCAGTGCCAGTTGCAGGCATTGTTCGGATTGAGATTGATGCCCACCGACACCCCGCCAGCGCGGCGCGACAGCACGGGATAGACGTAGGTCAAACCAGCGGCATCACGACGGTGGTCGTTCTGTTGGAGGGCAGTCATGGCGCAATCCGGGGGGCAAATGTCGGCACAGCCCGGATGATATAATCGCGCGCCTCACGAGGGGACTTCAATGCGCATTACCCGCCGCCTGGAATTCGATGCCGGCCACCGGATTCCCGACCACGCCAGCCAGTGCAAGCACCTGCACGGCCACCGCTATGTGATCGAGATCACGCTTGCCGGCGAGGTCATCCAGGCCGATGGCGACCCCGCCAACGGCATGGTGATGGACTTTGGCGACATCAAACAGATTGCCAAATCCGCATTGGTCGATCGCTGGGACCACGCCTTCCTGGCCTATCGCCACGATCATGCGGTGGTCGACTTCCTGGCCACCATCGACGGGCACAAGACGGTGCTGCTCGACGCCGTGCCGACGGCCGAGAATCTGGTCGCCGAGGCTTTCCGGATTCTCGACGGTCACTACCGCGACACCTACGGCAACCATCTGCGGCTCGAACGCGTCCGCCTGTTTGAAACCCCCAACTGCTGGGCCGACGCGACGCGGGATCAGGTCTAGTCGCGCGCCGCTCTCGCCAGCCGCGCCAATGTGGTGCGGGGCGCCATTTTTTGGTGCGCCAACGTTCCTAAATCCCCCTGGATCCGGCGTTTTGCCATCCAAACCCATGGCGCGAATCTTGCGTCTGGCGGGTTTATGTCACTCACGATGGAACGCACATGCCCTCCTTTTACAACGAGATGAACGCGGCTGACGGAGGGCTCAGGGCGCACTACGCGGATTTTGCCAAGTGGCTTCAGGAGACCTCGTCCGAACGCATTGATCGCAAACGCGCCGAGGCTGACATTGCCTTCCACCGGGTGGGCATCACCTTCGCGGTCTATGGCGAGGATGCCGGCAAGGAGCGGCTGATTCCCTTCGACATCGTGCCGCGCATCATCCCGGCCGCCGAATGGGCGGACATGGCGGCGGGGCTGCGCCAGCGCATCAAGGCGCTCAACGCCTTCCTTCACGACATCTACCACGACCAGGAAATCCTCGCCGCCGGCCGCATCCCGGCCGAGCAGGTGCTGGGCAACCGGCAGTACCGGCCCGAGATGCGCGGAGTGGACGTGCCCGGCAACATCTACGCCCACATCGCCGGCGTAGACATCGTGCGCGCCGGCGAGGGCGAACTCTACGTGCTGGAAGACAACCTGCGCGTGCCCTCGGGCGTCTCGTACATGATCGAAGACCGCAAGATGATGATGCGGCTCTTCCCCGAACTGTTTGCGCGCCACAAGGTGGCGCCGGTGCTGCATTACCCCGACCTCCTGCTCGACAGCCTGCGCACCGCCGCGCCGGTCGGCATCGAAGACCCGACCGTGGTGGTCCTCACCCCGGGCGCCTTCAACAGCGCCTATTTCGAGCACACCTATCTGGCCCAGCAGATGGGGGTGGAGCTGGTCGAAGGCCGCGACCTGTTCGTGCGCGACAACACCGTCTGGATGCGCACCACCCAGGGCGACGCGCGGGTGGACGTGATCTACCGGCGGATTGACGACGACTTCCTCGACCCGCTCGCCTTCCGCAAGGACTCGATGCTCGGCGTGCCCGGCCTGCTGTCGGCCTACAAGGCCGGCCGGGTCACCCTGGCCAACGCCATTGGCACCGGCGTGGCGGACGACAAGTCGATCTATCCCTACGTGCCGGAGATGATCCGCTTCTATCTGGGCGAGGAGCCGATCCTCAACAACGTGCCCACCTACATGTGCCGCAAGCCCGAGGACCTCGACTACGTGCTCGCACACCTCGACGAACTGGTGGTGAAAGAGGTGCACGGCGCCGGCGGCTACGGCATGCTGGTCGGCCCGGCGGCAAGCAAGGCGGAAGTCGAGCGCTTTCGCCAACACCTCATCGCCGAGCCCGACAAATACATCGCCCAGCCGACGCTGGCCCTGTCGAACTGCCCCACCTTCGTCGAATCCGGCCTGGCCCCGCGCCACATCGACCTGCGCCCCTTCATCCTCTCCGGCGACGAGGTGCGGATGGTGCCCGGCGGGCTCACCCGCGTCGCCCTGCGCGAGGGCTCGCTGGTGGTCAACTCCTCGCAAGGCGGCGGCACCAAGGACACCTGGGTGCTCGAAGAATGAACTCGCGCACGCCGTCTCGCCCTTTTTCCCGCCGCGCAAGGAGCCTGCCATGCTGAGCCGGACTGCCGACCACCTGTTCTGGATGTCCCGCTACATCGAGCGGGCCGAGGCGCTCGCCCGCTTGCTGGACGTGACCTGGCAGATGTCGCTGGTGCCCCAGTCCAACGACGCCGCCAACCAGAACTGGCAGGCCATCATCCACCTCAACAGTCTGGAAGAGTCCTTCTTCGACAAGTACGACGAAGCCACCGCGACCAACGTGCTGCGCTTCATGATCAGCGACACTGACAACCCGGCCTCGATCGGCTACTGCCTGCGCATGGGGCGCGAAAACGCCCACGCGGTGCGCGGCACCATCACCGCCGAAATGTGGGAAACCTACAACGCCACCTGGATCGAGCTCGACGCGCAAGGCGCCGACCCGATGATGACCCACGGTCCGGGCGAATTTTTTGATTGGGTCAAACTGCGCACTTCGCTGATCCGCGGCGCCACGCTCGGCACCATGCTGCAGGACGAAGCCTATCTGTTCGTGCGTCTGGGCGCCCTGCTCGAACGGGCCGACAACACCGCCCGCCTGCTCGACGTGAAGTACCACGTGCTGGTCCCGCAAGGCGAGGAGCCGACCACCGACTTCTACCAGTGGGGCGCCCTGCTGCGCGCGGTCTCGGCTTTTGAGGTCTATCGCAAGACTTTCCGCACCGGCATCAGCCCCGCGCGCGTCGCTGCGTTGCTCATCCTTCACCCGAGCATGCCCCGCTCTCTGTTATTCTGCTTGCGCGGTGCAACCAAGTGCCTGGAGTTGGTGGCCAACGATCAGTCGGGCGAGACTCAACGCCGCGCGGGACGCCTCTACAGCGAACTGCGCTACGCCCGGATCGAGGACATCCTCGACAGCGGTTTACACGAATTTCTCACCGATTTCATGGATCGGGTGGAAGATTTGTGCAACAGCGTCAGTCACGACTTTCTGGTCACCCCGCAACAGGCCGCCTGATCGCCGTCCGCCACGGCGCACTGGCATGCCGCAGAATTTGAACTTGTTCCACAGGGAGCCCTTTTGTGTCGATCCACGTCGCTCTGAATCACGTCACCGAATATCACTACGACCGGCCGGTCAAGCTCGGCCCGCAGGTCGTCCGCCTGCGCCCCTGCCCGCACTCGCGCACCCCGATCCGCGCTTACAGCCTCAAGATCACGCCGGGCGAGCACTTCATCAACTGGCAGCAAGACCCGCAGGCCAACTGGCTGGCGCGGCTGGTGTTCCCGGAAACCACCACCTCGTTCAAGATCGAGGTCGATCTGGTGGCCGAAATGTCGGTCATCAACCCGTTCGACTTCTTCCTTGAGCCGCACGCCGAGGAAATCCCCTTCAAGTACGAGGCCTGGCAGCGCCACGAGCTGACGCCCTACATCTACTGCCTGCCGCTCACCGACGGCAGCGCGCCGAAGTTTCAGGCCTATCTCGAATCGATCGACCTCACCCCGGTGCGCACCATCGACTTCCTGGTCGCGCTCAACACTCGGCTGCAGAACGACATCGCCTACACCATCCGCATGGAGCCCGGCGTCCAGACGCCGGACGAGACGCTCGCGCGGCGGGCGGGGTCCTGCCGCGACAGCGCCTGGCTGCTGGTCCAGCTCCTGCGCCACCTCGGCATGGCGGCGCGCTTCGTCTCCGGCTACCTGATCCAGCTCACCGCCGACGTCAAGAGCCTCGATGGCCCGCAAGGTACCGACAAGGACTTCACCGATCTGCACGCCTGGTGCGAGGTGTACCTGCCCGGCGCCGGCTGGGTCGGCCTCGATCCCACCTCCGGGCTGTTCGCCGGCGAGGGCCACATTCCGGTGTCGTGCACGCCGGAGCCGGCCTCCGCCGCGCCGGTCACCGGCGGGGTGGACGAGTGCGAGGTCGACTTCAATCACAGCATGAAGGTCACCCGGGTGCTCGAAGCGCCGCGCGTCACCAAGCCCTACACCGAAGAGCAGTGGGCCGACATCGAGGCGCTCGGCCACATCATCGACGAAGAGCTTGAAGCCGGCGACGTGCGCCTCACCATGGGCGG
>JAGRFO010000189.1 GCA_020446005.1 Rhodocyclaceae bacterium
TACTGAATGCCGCCCTTGTTCCACAGGCCATTGAGACCTCGGGAGATCTTCAGCGGGCTGCCCATGCCAACGTTGCGCTCGAACATCTCGCCGTAGTTACCCACGTGCTTGACGATGTAGTAGGCCCACTTGTCGTCCAGCCCGAGGAACTTGCCCATGCCGGCCTCGCCGCCAAGCAGGCGCTTGATGCCGGGGTCGGCGCTCTTGAGCATTTCGTCCGCGTTCTTGGAGGTCACGCCCATTTCCTCGGCGTTGAGCTGCGCGTAAAGACTCCAGCGCACCACGTTGAACCACTCGTCGTCACCCTGACGCACGACCGGGCCGAGCGGCTCCTTGGAGATCACTTCCGGCAGCACCATCGCGGTTTCCGGGTTCGGCAGCTTGGTGCGCAGGCCGTAGAGCTGGGACTGGTCGGAGGTCAGCACGTCGCAGCGCCCAGCCTCGAAACCCTTGATGGTCTCTTCCGAGGTGTCGTAGGTGATGGCGGTGTATTCCATCTTGTTGGCGCGGAAGTAGTCGGCCAGGTTGAGCTCGGTGGTGGTGCCGGCCTGAATGCAGATCGCCGCGCCGGAGAGCTCCAGCGCGCTCTTCACGCCCAGCTTCTTGCTCACCAGGAAACCCTGCCCGTCGTAGTAGTTCACGCCAGTGAAGTTCAGGCCCAGGCTGGTATCACGGGTGTAGGTCCAGGTAGTGTTGCGCGAGAGCACATCGATCTCGCCCGACTGCAGCGCGGTGAAACGCTCCTTGGCGTTGAGCGGCTTGAAGTTCACCTTGGTGGCATCGCCGAACATCGCCGCCGCCACGGCGCGGCAGGTATCGACGTCAATCCCGGTCCAGTTGCCTTTTTCGTCCGGTGCGGAGAAACCGGGCAGGCCGGTGGTCACGCCACACTGCACGAAGCCTTTCTTCTTGACCGCATCAAAGGTCGCCCCCGCCTGAGCCGACCCCATGAACAACATTCCCGTGACCATGGTGGCGGTCAGTAGGGATATTTTTTTAGCCTTCATCGCATCATCTCCTGTTGTACCCATGCTGTCTGGCGCGCAGCCCGACAGATCGCTCGAACATCCAACATTTGCAGGCCATGACCTCGGCCGTCCTTCTATTACAACAACTGTTTCAGGCACTGACAACGCCGCGCAATGCCCGAAAACCCTGAGCCCCAGATCGATTCCAGTGAATTTCCCCCGCGCTGTGCAAGCGCAGCATGTCCGCGGAAATAGCGCTCACCCAATCGGGACGTGCCTCCGAAAGCGCCAGCAGGATTGATGCCAGCCCCCTTTTTCTGTGCCGCAACATGCCCCGGCCGTATGTAAAAAAACATGAAAATTCAACGAGTTTCACCCCAGCGGGGGAGGAGTTCGTGGGCCACCCCGAGCTGATCGAGGATGCGCGCGACGACAAAATCGACCAGATCCTGCACCGATGCGGGGCGCTGATAGAAGCCCGGATTCGCCGGCAGGATGCACACCCCGAGGCGCGCCAGCTTGAGCATGTTCTCCAGATGGAGGGCCGAAAACGGGGTTTCGCGCGGCACCAGCACTAACTGCCGACCCTCCTTGATGACCACGTCGGCGGCGCGTTCGATCAGGTCCTGACTGAGCCCCTGGGCGATTGCCGCCAGCGTCCCCATGGTGCACGGACACACCACCATCGCGTCGGGCGGATTCGAGCCGGAGGCCGGCGGCGCGAACCACGCCTCGCGACCAAACACCCGCAACTGGCCGTCCGCTGCGCCAAAGCGCGCCGAGAGCGCTTTTTCCACCTCGCCGGCCTGCGCGGGCAACGCCCAGTCCATCTCCTGACGCGCCACGATCTGCGCCACCTGAGAGTAGAGCAGCCACACCCGATGCCCGGCACCGAGCAGTTGCTCGATCAGGCGCAGGCCGTAGGGCATGCCCGAGGCGCCGGTCAGCGCCACCAGGATGGTTCTGGCGGTGTTCGCTTCGCTCATCCGCGCTTCGCTCCGAGGACCACGACAGGGCAAGCCTACTGCAAGCGCGGCTTTACCGCGAGGGCGCGCAGGACGGACTCACCGGCAGCGCGCAGGCGGCGTCGTATTCCGCACCCAGCCGCGCCACCAACTCGGCCACCGGGGGCACGTCGTGGATGGTGGCGACCCCGTGACCGGCACTCCACACATCGCGCCAGGCCTTGGCCTCGTCCTGCAAGCCCTTGATCTTGCCCTTACCCAGTGACACGGTGAGCTGCTCACGGCTGAAGCCGGCCGCCGCCAGGCTGGGTTCGAGGAAATTGGCATTGGTGCCGGAGATGGCGTCGGTGTAGACGATGTCGCGCGCGCTGCAATCGACCAGCATCTGCTTGTAGCCGGGCTGCGCCATCGCTTCGCGGGTGGCGATGAAGCGCGTCCCCAGATAGGCCAGATCGGCGCCCATCACCTCCGCCGCCCGCACGCTGGCACCGTCGGAGATCGCCCCGCCCAGGATCAGCGTGCCATCCCAGAATTCACGAATCTCACGCACCAGGCTGAAGGCGCTCTGCGCCCCGGCATGGCCGCCCGCCCCGCTGGCGATGGCGATGATGCCATCCACGCCCGCCGCTGCCGCCTTCTGTGCGTGGTAGGCATGGATCACGTCCGAAAACACCACCCCGCCATAAGCCTTGACCGCCGCCACCACCTCGCCGGGATGTCCCAGACTGGTGATCACGAACGGCACCTTGTGCTTGACCAGCAAGGCCAGATCGTCGGCCACCCGGGTGTTGCTCGGATGCAGAATCAGGTTCACCCCGAACGGCGCACAGCGGCCATGCGCCGCGCAGGCCGCGCCGATCTCGCCCAGCCACGCATCGAGCGTCGCGCTGTCGCGCGCGTTGAGGGCCGGAAAACTCCCCGCCACCCCCGCCTGACACGCGGCGATCACCAGCTCCGGCCCGGACACCAGAAACATCGGCGCGGCAATGACCGGCAAACGCATGCAAGCGACAAAGGCTGAAGGAATCGGCATGGCACCTCCGCGGGGATGGTCGCCGCCCGTCATCAGGCGGCCTGTCGTGCGGGAATGTAACACGTCGCGGCGACAGTTCAAACGATCGTTTAACGCACGCGGCGGCCCGCGCCGTGGTGCTATGCTCCGCCCGAATGCTCACGATGGACACCCTGCTCTACGGCCTCGCGCTCGCCGGTGCGGTGGTCAACGCCGCCTCGGGCGTGCTGGAGGCCGGCCGCAAACGCTTCGACCTGTTCGGCATGGTCGTGGTCGCGCTCGCCGCGGCGCTGGGCGGCGGCTCGCTGCGCGACATCCTCCTCGACCGTACCGTCTTCTGGATTGCCGACCAGCGCTATCTGATCGCCGCGCTGCTTGCCGGCGTTGGCACTTTCATCCTTGCCCGTCGAGTGCGCCTGCCCGCCCGCCTGTTCCTGCTGCCCGACGCGCTCGGGCTGGCCTTGTTTACCGTGGTCGGCACCCAGGCGGCGCTCAATCACGGCGCGCCGTGGCTGGTCGCCAGCCTGATGGGGGTAATCACCGGAGTGTTCGGCGGCATCCTGCGCGACGTGCTGTGCAACGAACTGCCGCTGGTGTTTCGCGGCGAACTCTACGCCACCGCCGCATGGCTCGGCGCGCTGGCGCTGATCGTGCTGCCGCAGCTCGGTGTCAGCCCACGCCTCGCCGCCGTGCTGGCAGGCATCACGGTGCTGGTGTTACGTCTCCTGGCGATGCGCTACCGCTGGCATCTGCCTTCGTTTTCAGCGCGACGCTGACGCTTCGGGCGCATTCAGGCGCAGGCGCGCATCGCGCATCGTCACCCCCTGCCAGCGCAGCACGCCCACCTGCACCTCCAGCGCCAACGGCAGATCGCGCCATGCGTCGAGCGGCGCCGGCTGGGCATCGGAACCGGACGATCGGGGCAGCCAGCGATCGAGATCCAGCCGGTCGATATGCACTTCGCCGCCGAGCCACCGCGACTGCTGCGGCGTCCACCACCAGCGCCCGGTCAGCGTCGCCTCGTCGGTGCGCAGGGTCACCGCGCCCTCGCCGCCGGTCGCGGCCAGCGCCCCCGACAGCCCGCCGTCCACCGCCAGCCGGCGCGCTGGTTCCGCAGGATCGGGCAATTGCGCACGCAAGATCGGCAGCGCAAAGTCGAGCCGCCCATCGCCCACGCCATAGTCCGCCCGGCCGTCCACCAGTGTCACGGCCACTGCGCCGCGAGGATGTTCCAACGTGACCTCGCCGGTCAGCGGCGCGAGGCGCACGGCGTGCCCATCGAAAGCGATGCGCGCGTCGTCGAGCCGCAGCATCGCCGCCTCGGGCAGGGGCCGCCGCAGCGTCAGCTCGCTCACGGTGGCGTCAATGCGTCCATCGCTCGCCTGCAATGTCGGGACTTGCGCCGAAGCTTCGACGCGCTGATCGGCGACCTCGCCCTGCGCGCTCAGGCGCACACCCTGCGCAGTCAGCACGCCCGCGCCGGACATGGCCGCCTGCGCCACCTCGATCCGCGCGTCGCGCACAGCCACGCCATCGACCGCGCCCTGCAGCCGCAGCGCCACATCCGCCAGCGTGCGGTCGGCGAGGCGATAGCGCCCCTCGACCCGTCCGCCGATGGTGCGCGCGCCCTGACTCACCTGAGCGTCGATGGTGAATCCCATGTCGCCACCGGCCTGCTCGACGACATCCGCCGCCGCGAGATCGAGCACCACCACCGCGCCATGGCGGGGATGCAGGCTGAGCCGGCTGTCCGTCAGGTGCACCCCGGCCAGCCGCCAGTCCACCACCGCGCCATCCTCGCCGGTCGCCGCCAACGGCGGTAGCGCCCACGACCCGTCGGGCAACTGATGCAGCGCCAGATTGACGCCGCCAGCGCGAATCTCCACCGGCCGTGCACCGGTGTCGGTCGCGTCGCTGCGGGCCGAGATCTGCGCGATGGTGAGTTCGCCAGGCAGGCCGTCGGGGGGCGTCCATGCCAGATTGGTGAGGCGCAGTGCGGGCGGAAAGAGTTGCCAGTGCAGTTCGCCATCGAGGCGCAACTGGCCGGGCAGGCGGCGGTTGATTTCGTCGACCAGCGCGCGGCCCAGCCAGACTTGGCCGAACTGCGAGAAAACAAGCATCCCCGCCGCGCCGGCCAGCAGCGTGGCGAGCAGCACGATCGACAAGGCGCGGCGTCGGGTCAGCACCGCTCAATGATACCGACGTGCCGGCTCAGGCCGCGCGCGGCCGTGCCGCCGGATGGGCGGCGGGCAGCGTCAGGGTGAACGTGCACCCCACCCCCGGCCGGCTCTCCACCGCCACCCGCCCGCCGTGACGCTCGGCCACCGTCTTGACGATCATCAGCCCCAGCCCGAGGCCTGACTCGCGCCGGCTGGCCCGGGTCGGCAGACGGCCAAAGCGGCGGAACAACTGCGGCAGCAGATCGTGGCGGATGCCGTCGCCGCCATCGCTGACCGCCACCGCGACCTCGCTGCCGGCAGCGCGGATGGCGATGCGCACGTCGCTGTGCGGCGGGCCGTACTTGACCGCGTTGCCGAGGAGGTTGACCAGCGCCCGGCGCACCAGCTCGCGGTCGCCGTGCACTGCGAAAGCCGCTTCGTCGTCTGCCTCGTCGTCTGCCTCGTCGACGCCGTCGACCAGGATCCGCACGTCCTTGGCGCGCGCCAGCGCCCACAGCTCGTCGGCCGCATCCTGCACCACCGCGGCCAGGTCGAACTCGGCGAAACCGGCGGCATCGATCGCCTCGGCGCGCACCAGACGGAACAGATCGTCGGCCAGCTTGAGCGCGGAATGGGCGTAACGGCCGAGCTGGCGCAGGAATTCGCGTCCGTCGGGGGCAAGCTGGTCGCGGCCTTTTTCGGCTTCGATCAGGGTCAGGATCGAGGCGATCGGCGAGCGCAGGTCGTGCGACAGGTAGTGCATGGTCTCCTCGCGGCTGCGCTGTGCATCGTGGATGCGGGTGATGTCGGACAGCCCGAGCAGCACCCCGATGCGCTCGCCCGCCGCATTCGACACCCCCGCCACCGAGGCCAACAAGCGCACCCCGCCGGGGGCATCGAGCTCCAGCGCGATGGCCTGACCGTCGGCGGCGGGCGCCGGCACCCCGCCCTCCAGCGCGGTGCCCGGCGGCCAGTCCAGCGCGATCACCGCGGCGGCGACCGCCGTCGGCGCTCCAACGTCGAGCAGCGCCATCGCCTGCCGGTTGCACAGCAGCACCGCTTGCGCGGGATCGATCACCACCACCCCCACCGGCAGGTGGTCGAGGGTGTCGGCGACAAAGCGGTGCAAGTCGCGCTGGCGTTCCACCGCCTGGGTGACCCGGCGGATGCGCGCTTGCAGCGGGTCGAGTTCGCGGATATTCGGCCAGCCCGCGCGCATCGCCGGAAACAGCGTGCCGGCGTCGCGGTCGAGAATCTCGAGTTGCGCGTCCAGATAACGCTGCGCGGCTTCCAGCCGCCGCCAGCTCCACAGCGGGTAGCACAAGAGGCAGCCCAGAATCGCACCGGCGGGCGGGAACCACACGCCGCCAAGCTGCAGCGCGCCCCAGCTGGCGAGCAAGGCGCCGGAAACCGTCACGAAAGCGAGCAGCAAGGCCCCGCGCGGGGCGGCGCGCAGCATCGCCGCCATCAGGGCCAGCACGATGGTCGCGGCCAGCGCGGCCGCCAGCCACGCCGGCATGAGGTGCACCTCCGCCCCGCGCTTGAGCGCCGCATAGACGGTGGCGTTGACCTCGACGCCCGACATCGGCCGGTTGAGGCCGGAGGTCGGCGTCGGCACGCTGTCGGCCATCCCGGCGGCGGTGGCACCGACAAACACGATCTTGTCGCGCAGCAGCGCCGGATCAACATCGCCGCGCAGCACATCGGCGTAGGACACATGGCGGTAACTGCCCGGCGGACCGGCGAAGGGAATACGCAACCAGTGCGCGCGCTGCCAGCCCGCGGCGGAAGCGGCCTCAGGCGGCGGGTAGGCCGCGGCCCGCGCCGGCTCGGCCAGCTGCAGCACCGCCAGCCCGAACTGCGGGTAGCGGGCGGCGCCGAAGCCTTCCCACAGATACACGCTGCGCGCGATGCCGTCGGGGTCGAGTTCGACGTGGATGTGGCCGACCCCCGCCGCGCCGGCGGCAAACGGCGGCGCCGGCGGCGCTTCGCCGATGATCCGCTCGGCGCGCGAGGCCTGCACCACCGGCAGCACCACCTTGCCGCTGGCGGCGATCGCGGCGGCCAGCGCAGCGTCGTCCTCCGGCCGCTCGGGGTTGGGCTCGTGGAAGATGATGTCGAGCGCGATGGCCCGCGCGCCGGCCTCGCTGAGCCGCTCGATCAGCGCCGCATGCACCGTGCGACGCCAGGGCCAGCGCCCGATCTCGGCCAGGCTGGGGTCGTCGATGGCGACGATGGTGACCGCCTCGTCGGCCGTCGGCGCGGCCAGCGACATCGCCGCATCGTAGGCCGCCTGATCGATCCGCCACAGCCCGCCCAGGCCGGTCGCGAGCGCCGCCGCGAGGGCGCAGGTCAGCGCCACCAGGGACCACTCGACGGTGCTGCGATTGATCATCAAAACGTCCGCCGCCTCACAGCAGGAAGATCAGCAAGGGCGTGCCGAGCATCCAGCGCGGCCACTGCGCCGGCACGATGACTTGCTGGGTGGCCGAGTAGGCGCCGACGAACCCGTCCGGGTCGATGGCCCGGATGCGCAGGTAGTACGCACCCGGCGCCGGCCGGAGCAGGGTCAGCTCGGGGACGTCCGTCCGCCCGCTCGACACCACGGCGGCAAACCGCTCGTCATCGGCAAGCTGGTAGTCGAATGTCTGACCCGGCTCGCCGCTCCAGGCGATGAACATCGACGCCTCGTCGAAGGCCGGCGGTGCGGGCGCGGCCTGCGGCGGGCGCACGGTGAGCCGCACCGGATCGCCCCACGGCCCGAGGTCGCCGTCGGCGCGGGTGCTCGCCAGCCGCCAGAAATACTCGCCGGCCTTCAGGGTCAGTTGATGGGCCGGCTGCTCCAGCGCCGTTTCGACGATCAGCGGACGGGTGAAGTCCTCGCTCGCCGACAGCGCAAAACGGTAGCGGGCGGCGCCCTCGGCGCGCGACCACGCGAAATCGACGGTGCCGGCGCTGACCTTGCCGTCGGGCCGCGGGGCGCTCACGAAGGGCGGTTCGGGGCGCGCCTTGAGGCGGAATGGGCGCTGCGCGTCGCGCCCTTCGAGTCCGCGCGAATCGATCCCGCGCGCGCGCAGGTAGTAGTCGCCATCGGGCAGTCCGTCGATCTTGAGGTCGGGAAAGGCGACCCGCGTTTCGGCCACGATGCGGGTGAACTCGGGGTCGCGCGCCACCTGGCCGCGATAGGCCACCGCCCCGCCCACCGGATCGAGCGCAAAGCGCAGCAGCGGGCGTTCGTGCAGGGCGGGCAGGCTGGCCAGCTCGGGCGCCGGCAGCAGGGCGACCGGCTTGGGCAGCGGCGCGCCGGCGCGAGCGACGATGCCGAAACCGGCCTCGAGCACGGCGGATTGCCCAGGCACCTCGCCCGTCACGCGCACCTGGCCGCTGCGCATCTCGGC
>JAGRFO010000017.1:0-274 GCA_020446005.1 Rhodocyclaceae bacterium
CGGTGCTGCGCGAGTTCAAGCGCGGCGGCCAGGTGTACTTTTTGCACAACGAGGTCGACACCATCGAGACCATGCGCGTGGCGCTCACCGAGCTGCTGCCCGAGGCGCGCATCGTGGTCGGCCACGGCCAGTTGCCCGAGCGCGAGCTGGAGCGGGTGATGCGCGACTTCACCGCCCAGCGCGCCAACCTGCTGCTGTGCACCACCATCATCGAGACCGGCATCAACATCCCCACCGCCAACACCATCCTCATCAACCGCGCCGACCGTTTCGG
>JAGRFO010000017.1:327-5460 GCA_020446005.1 Rhodocyclaceae bacterium
TCGCACCACCAGGCCTACGCCTACCTGCTGACCGACGCCCACGCCAAACCGACCGCGCAGGCGCAGAAACGGCTGGAGGCGATTACCCAGATGGAAGACCTCGGCTCGGGCTTCTTCCTCGCCATGCACGATCTGGAGATCCGTGGCGCCGGCGAGGTGCTGGGCGAAAACCAGTCGGGCGAGATCCAGCAGATCGGCTTTTCGCTGTACACCGAGATGCTCAAACGGGCGGTGAAGGATCTGCAGGCCGGCCGCGAGCCGGACCTCTCACAGCCGCTGGAGGTGGTCTCCGAAATCAACCTGCACACCCCGGCGCTGCTGCCCAACGACTACTGCGCCGACGTGCAGGAGCGCCTCACGCTGTACAAACGCCTCGCCAACGCCGACAGCGACGAGACCTTGCACGACCTGCAGGAGGAGTTGATCGACCGCTTCGGCGAGCTGCCGCCGCAGACCCAGGCGCTGCTCGAAACCCACCGCCTGCGGGTGATGCTCAAGGCGTTGGACGTGATCAAGCTCGATGTCTCGGAGAACAAACTGTCGATCCAGTTCGGCCCGCGCGCGCCGATCGACCCGATGAAAGTGATCGCACTGGTGCAGCAGGACCGCAACACGCGCATGGCCGGACAGGACAAGCTGGTGCGCAGCATCGCCGCACCGGAGGTCAAGCAGCGCGCCGCGGCGGTACGCGAGTTGCTCAAGGCGCTGACTTAAAGCGCCGCGGCGGCCTCACGCGCCAGCGCCCGCGACAAGGCAGCGGTGCTGTCGTAGCCGGCGGCCCGGGCGGCGCGCTTGAGCCCGTTGCCAGCGGCCACTTCGCGACGCGCGATGCCCAGCCGATAGGTGTTCAGATAGCGCTTCGGGGTCACCCCCATGGCCTCGCGAAAGCGCGTGGCGAAGGCGGTGCGCGACACCCCGGCGGTTTCAGCCATGCGCTCCAGGGTCCAGGGCGCCGCCGGGTCCTCGTGCAGTGCCACCAGCGTGCGCGCCAGCCCGGTATCGCCCAGGCCCGCCAGCACCCCGCAAGGCAGCTCGCAGCGCGCCACCAGATGACGCAGCAGGCCAATCAGCAGAATCTCGCCCGCGTGACCCAGCAGGGCCGAGCTCGCACAGCGCGGCTGGGCCAGTTCCAGCGCGATCAGCGCCACCACCTGCTGGAGATCCTGCTCCGCCGCGCCCAGCGGCAGACACAGCGGGGCATCGAACGCGGCCAGCAGCAGGGGCGCGGCGGGGCCGTCGAAATCGACCTGCCCGCACACCACCTGCAGGTCGTCGCTGCGCGGCAGCAGCGCGTGCGCCAGCTCGCCGCGAAACACCGCCACCGCTGGCGCTTCTAGGCTGGCGTGATGACCACGCCAGCGCAGCCCGAGCGCGCCGCGTACGATCAGGTGCAGTTGCAGCCGGTCTGGCGATCCGCCCGCGAAATGACCGGTCTCGCAGAGTGGTCCGGCGTGGTGGATGGACACCCGCGGCGCCAGACCGGCCAGCAGCGCGGTGAGGCGGTCGAGTCGTCCTGCAGTGTCGGGATCTGACATCGATGTACGATCTGCAAACATATACGTACGAATAATTGCATAACGTACGCCATCATCCAAGCACATCTTCAACTATGGAGCACAAGCCATGCTGATTCCCCGCCAAACGGTCCCCGCCCTTCAGGTCGACACCTTGCGCCACGGGCACTTTGATCTGTCCGCCGAGACCCCGCAAAACTTCACCCTGGTGGTGTTCTATCGCGGCCTGCACTGCCCGATCTGCGCCAAGTACCTGATGGAACTCGAACGTCTCGCGCCGGAGTTCGCCCAGCGCGGGGTGGGCATCATCGCCCTGTCCAGCGATGGCGCTGAACGCGCCCAGGCCATGGCGGACAAGATCAAGGCCGCGCACCTGCGCATCGGCCACGGGCTGAGCCTCACCAGCGCGCGCGAATGGGGGCTGTACGTGTCGACCAGCCGAGGCAAGACCTCGATCGGCATCGAGGAGCCCGCGCTGTTCTCCGAGCCCGGCCTGTTCATCGTCCGGCCGGACTGCACGCTGTACTACGGCGCGGTGCAGACCATGCCGTTTGCCCGCCCGCTGTTTGCCGAATTGCTTGGGGCGATCGACTTTGCGCTGAACAACAACTACCCGGCGCGCGGCGAATACCTCGGCGCGGTTTGAGCGCTGCCCCGCCGCGTCAGGCGGGGGCGGAAAGCGCCTGCTCAGCACAGGCAAGGCGCGGTAGAATGCCGCTTTTCGCCGATTTGAAGAGCGCACCATGACCGTCGCCCAGACCGAAAACCTCAACATCGTCGCGCAGGACAAAATGCCCTCGCCCGACGAGATCAAGCAGCACGTCCCGCTCACCGAGCGCGCCGCGGCCACCGTGCTCAATGGCCGCCGCTCGCTGCAGGCGATTCTCGATCGCGAAGACCCGCGCCTGTTCGTGGTGGTCGGGCCGTGCTCGATCCACGATCCGGTGGCCGGTCTCGACTACGCGCAGCGCCTCAAGGCGCTGGCCGACGAGCTGGCCGACACGCTGGTGCTGGTGATGCGGGTGTACTTCGAGAAGCCACGCACCGCCACCGGCTGGAAGGGCTACATCAACGATCCGTACATGGACGACTCCTTCCGCATCGACGAGGGCATGGCCAAGGCGCGCCAGTTCCTGCTCGACGTGAACGAAATCGGCCTGCCCGCCGCCACCGAGGCGCTCGACCCGATCGCCCCGCAGTATTACGGCGACCTGATCTCGTGGACCGCCATCGGCGCGCGCACCTCGGAATCGCAGACCCACCGCGAGATGGCCTCCGGCCTGTCCACCCCGGTGGGCTTCAAGAACGGCACCGACGGCTCGATGGAAGCGGCCATCAACGGCATTGTCTCGGCCGCCAATCCGCACAGCTTCCTGGGCATCAGCAGCCAGGGCCGCTCGGCGGTGCTGCGCACCCGCGGCAATCCTTACGGCCACATCGTGCTGCGCGGGGGCGGCGGCCGCCCGAACTACGACACCGTGTCGGTCAACCTCGCCGAACAGGCGCTCAGCAAGGCCAAGCTGGCGACCAACGTGGTGGTCGACTGCTCTCACGCCAACTCGTGGAAGAACCCGGAGTACCAGCCGCTGGTGCTGCGCGACGTGACCCACCAGATCCGCGAGGGCAACACCTCCATCGTCGGCGCCATGATCGAGAGCTTCATCGAAGCCGGCAACCAGAAGATCCCCGCCAATCTGGCCGACCTCAAATACGGCTGCTCGGTCACCGATGCCTGCGTGAGCTGGAACACCACCGTCGACATGCTGCGCCAGGCGCGCGAAATCCTGCGCGAGGCGCTGCCCAAGCGGACCGTGCGTGCATGAATCTGGTCGTCCTCGGCGCCGACATCGAAACCCCGCTGCTCAAGACGCTCGCCAAGCACACCAGCGCCCGCGCCATTGAGCAGATCGATCCGGCCGCCTTCCGGATCGTCGACGCCCAGCGCCGCGACGGCGTGGCCGCACTGTGCGACGCGGCGGCGGTGGACTTCGCCTTCGTCCCCACCGGGCGGCGTCTCGACGACTTCGGCCTGTTCGTCACCGACATGGACTCGACCCTGATCGACATCGAGTGCATCGACGAGATCGCCGCCGAGTGCGGCGCGCGCGCGCAGGTGACCGAAATCACCGAGGCGGCGATGCGCGGCGAGATCGACTTTCGCGAATCGCTCACTCGCCGCGTCGCCCTGCTCGCCGGGCTGGACGTCAGCGCGCTCGACACCGTCTATCAATCCCGCCTGCGCCTCAACCCCGGCGCCGAAATGCTGCTCGCCGGGCTCAAGGCGGCCGGCATCGCCACCATGCTGGTGTCCGGCGGATTCACCTTTTTCACCGAGCGGCTCAAGCGCGAGCTCGGCTTCGACCACGCCTACGCCAACCAGCTCGAAGTCGACGCCGGCAAGCTGACCGGCCGGGTCACCGGGCCGATCCTCGACGGCGAAGCCAAGGCCGCCCACCTGCGCCGCGTGCGCGACGACATGGGCTTCCCGGCCGAGCGGGTGATCGCCGCGGGCGACGGCGCCAACGACCTGCCGATGTTCCGCGCCGCCGGCTTCTCAGTCGCCTTTCGCGGCAAGCCAGTCCTGCGCGCCGCCGCCGACTGCAGCCTCAACCGCAGCGCGCTGGACCGCATCCTCGACCTGTTCGACTGATGGCCGGCTTTGCCACGTCCACACCGCAGGCCCTGTTCGACGACAATCTCGACAGCGGCCGGGCGCTGTGCCTGACGCAGTGCGTCGACACCCTCGTCTGTCACCACCCCGACCAGATCGACGCCGCCTTTGCAGCGATTGAGGCCGCCCGCGCCGCCGGCCACTGGGTCGCCATCGCCGCCGCTTACGAACTGGGCTACGCGCTCGAATCCTGCCTCGCCCCCCTGCGCCCCGCCAGCGCAACCCCCTTGCTTCAAGCCTGGGTGTTTGCCCGTGGCGAGCGGCTCGACGCCGCCGGATGCGACGCCTGGCTGGGCCGCGAGAGCGCGCCGGCCGGTCTGCTCGACCTGCAGGCGAGCATCGACGAAGCGCGCTATCTCGCCGCCGTCGCGCGCGTGCAGCACCACATCACCGAAGGCGACTGCTATCAGGTGAACTTCACCTTCGCCTACACCGGCCAGGCCTACGGCGACGCGCGCGCGCTCTACCGCCGGCTGCGCGACGCCCAGCCGGTGCGCCACGGCGCCCTCATCGAGCACGCCGACGGCTGCGTGCTGTCGCGCTCGCCCGAGCTGTTCGTCGCACGCCGGGGCCGCCGCCTCACCTGCCAGCCCATGAAAGGCACCGCGCCGGCCGACGCGCCGCCTTCTGCCCTCACCGGCAGCGCCAAGAACCGCGCCGAAAACGTGATGATCGTGGACCTCATCCGCAACGACCTCGGTCGCCTGGCCCCGCCCGGCGGGGTCGAGACGACGCGGCTGTTCGAGGTCGAGCGCTACCCGACGCTGTGGCAGATGACCTCCACCGTCACCGCCGCGCCGATCGACGCCGACCTGCGCGCGATCTTCGCGGCGCTGTTTCCCTGCGGCTCGATCACCGGCGCGCCGAAGACCCGCGCCATGCAGATCATCCACGAGCTTGAGGCCGGCCCGCGCGGCGTCTGTTGGGGCGCGGTCGGCTGGATCGGGC